>JBBQFA010000300.1:0-3334 GCA_038321515.1 Thermoleophilia bacterium
GGACAAGCTCATCGAGATGACGCACCTCAACGAGACGCTGTTCTCGTGCGGGCTGGCCTGCTCCTACGAGGGCGTGCAGATGCCGGCCGGCAACTACCAGATAGACATGCTGCTGGCCAACGTGTGCAAGCAGAACGTCACCCGCTTCCCCTACGAGATCGCCCGGCTCGCCGAAGACATCGCCGGCGGCCTCATGGTCACGATGCCGTCGGCCCAAGACCTCGCCGACGAGAAGATCGGCCCCATCGTCGAGAAGTTCCTGGTCGGCCAGTGCGACACGCCGACCATCGACCGCATGCGCATCCTGCGCCTCATCGAGAACCTCACCATAGGCGCCGGCGCCGTCGGCTACCGCACCGAGTCCATGCACGGCGCGGGCTCGCCGCAGGCGCAGCGCATCATGATCGCCCGCCAGTCGAACCTGAACCACAAGAAGGACCTGGCGAAGGCCATCGCCGAGGTCGGCAAGCCGTGGAACAAGAAGACCGTCAAGAAGCCGACGGCCGTCGCCACCGACTGACGATGCCCGACGGGAGCGAGCCAGAGGCGGAGAAGCGCGTGGCGGTCGTCTACTGTGGGGGCTGCAACCCCCACATCGACCGCACCGCCGTCGCCGCCGAGCTGCCCGCAGACGACCCTGACGTACGCCCGGGGGCGACCGTGCATCTCAGCGGCTGCCCCCGCGCCTGCGCCTCGCAGCACCTGCTGACAGATCGCGACGACCCCTCCACGGTGGTCGTCGCCGGCGAGTTCGTCGACGGCGTCCCCACGCCCGCAGCGGAGCTCGCGCCCGCCATCATGCGCAAGCTCAAGGAGTAAGGGATGGACTGGAAGACCGACTACGCCGGCAAGCGCGTCACGGCCGCCGCGGCCATGAAGTGCGTCAAGTCCGGCGACCGGGTCGTGTTCGCTCACGCCTGCGGCGAGCCGCTCGAGCTCGTCGACGCGCTCGTCGCGCGGGCCGCCGAGCTCGAGCGCGTCGAGATCAACCACATGGTGGCCATGGGCAAGGGCGAGTACGCGAGGCCCGAGTACGCCGACTCCTTCTTCCACAAGTCGCTGTTCGTCGGCGCCAGCACGCGCGAGGCGGTCAAAGACGGCCGCGCCGACTACGTCCCGGTCTTCTTCCACGAGATCCCCAAGCTGTTCTGCGAGGGCTACCTGCCGCCCGACGTGGTGCTCATCCACGTCTCGCCGCCGGACAAACACGGCTTCTGCTCCTTCGGCATCTCGGTCGACTACACCAAGCCGGCGGCCCAGGTCGCCAAGACGGTCGTCGCCCAGGTCAACCCGAACATGCCGCGGACCCACGGCGACTCGTTCATCCACGTCTCCGAGATCGACATCGTGGTCGAGAGCGACCAGGACATCATCGAGCTGCAGCCCCCGCGGATCGGACCCGTCGAGGAGGCGATCGGCAAGCACATCGCCGGGCTCGTCGAAGACGGCTCCTGCCTGCAGCTCGGCATCGGCGGTATCCCTGACGCAGTGCTGCTGTTCCTGCACGAGAAGAACGACCTCGGCATCCACAGCGAGATGTTCAGCGAGGGCGTGGTCGACCTCTACAACGAGGGCGTGATCACCAACCGCAACAAGACGATCAACCGCGACAAGATGGCGGCCACCTTCTTGATGGGCACTCGCCGGCTGTACGACTTCGTCGACGACAACCCGGCCGTCAACATGTTCCCGGTGAACATCGTCAACGACCCGTACATCATCGGCCAGAACGACCGTGTGGTGGCGATCAACTCCGCCATCCAGGTCGACCTGATGGGTCAGGTCGTCGCCGACACCATGGGAGCGAACCAGTTCACCGGTATCGGCGGCCAGGTCGACTTTGTGCGCGGCGCCTCTCGCAGCCGGGGCGGCAAGGCGATCATCGCCTTGCCGAGCACGGCGAAGAAGGGCGCCGTGTCGCGCATCGTCGCGGCACTCGCCCCCGGCACCGCGGTCACCACGATGCGCGCCGACGTCGACTACATCGTCACCGAGCACGGCGTCGCCCACCTGATCGGCCTGGGCCTGCGCGAACGCGCCGAGGCCCTCATCGAGATTGCCGACCCGGCGTTCAGAGACCAGATCCGCGAGGACGCGGCCGCCGTCTACGGCCCCGGCCGCGTCACGCGTCAGTAGTCATAACGGAGGAGAGAGCCATGGATACCAAGATCCGCGTCCACAGGGCGCCGAAGACCCTCATCACGGGCAACGGCTGCGTCGCCCAGATCGGCGCCGAGGCCAAGAAGCTGCATGCCACCAAGGTGCTCATCATCACCGACCCGGGCGTAGCATGCTGCGGCACAGTCGACAGCGTGGAGGCCCCCCTGCGTGAGGCGGGCATCGAGGTCGGCATCTACGACAAGGCCGTCCCCGAGCCGCCCATGGGCAGCGTCGACGAGATCGTCGAGTTCGCCAAGAAGGGCAAGTACGACCTCATCGTCGGCTTCGGCGGCGGCTCCGCCATCGACGTCGCCAAGGTGGTCGCCGTCCTCGCGCCGACCAAGGACCACCTCGAAGACTACGTGGGCGTCGACCAGGTGCCGCACAAGGGCCTGCCCTTCATCGCCGTGCCCACCACGGCCGGCACCGGCACCGAAGTCACCGCCATCGCCATCTTCAGCAACGAGAAGCTGAACGTGAAGCAGGGCGTCGTGAGCCCGCACCTCATCCCCAACATCGCGCTCGTCGACCCCGTGCTCACCTACAGCTGCCCGCCCGGCGTCACCGCCGCCAGCGGCATGGATGCGCTCATCCACAACATGGAGGCCTACATCTCGGTGAACGCCACCATGCACACCGATCCGCTGGCCGCGGAGGGCATCAAGCTCATCAGCAAGAGCATCCGCACCGCCGTGTTCGACGGCAGTAACGCCTGGGCGCGCCACAACATGGCCATCGGCTCGCTGCTCGGGGGCATCTCCTTTGGCAACGCCGGCGTCGGCGCCGTGCACGCCATGAGCTACCCCATCGGCGGCATGTTCCACGTGCCGCACGGCATCGCCAACACGCTCATGCTCCCGTGGGTGATGGAGTACAACATGCTGGCCTGCCCGCAGTTCTTCAAGGAGATCGGTGAGTTCATGGGCGAGAACATGGAAGGCCTCAGCGACCGCGAAGGCTGCGAGGTCACCCTGCAGGCGCTGCGCACGCTGGCCGAGGATCTCGACGTGCCGCAGTACCTCAATGAGGTGGGCATCCCCGAGTCGGCCATCCCCGATCTCGTGAAGGGCGCCCTCACGCAGGCCCGCCTGTGGAACAACAACCCGCGCAAGTTCACCGCCGAGGACATGGAACAGGTCTACCGCAACATGGCCGTCAAGCCCGGCACCGAGCC
>JBBQFA010000301.1:0-3317 GCA_038321515.1 Thermoleophilia bacterium
CAGCCTCTTCAGGATCCGTCGCGATCCCGCGGCCTGCATCGACTGCGGCCTCTGCGACGGCGCCTGCCCCATGAACGTGGACGTCGCCACCGCCGCGACCGTGACCTCGTCCGAGTGCATCTCGTGCAACGAGTGCGTCAATGTGTGTCCCGCCGCCGGGGCGCTCGAGGTCGTGCCTGCCTTTGGCCGCACGGCGCCGGCCGGCGGCCGCCGGACCTCCACCGTCCTGGCCGCCGGCATCGTGGTGGCACTGATGGCCGGCATCGTCGGTCTTACGACCCTGACCGGCACCTTCGACTGGCAGAAGCAGGGCTTCGCCGAGGCTCGCGGCTCCGGCGGCCACTCCGGCCAGGGCGAGGGCCAGGGACAAGGCCAAGGGCAGGGCGAGGGCCAGGGCGGCAGCGAGTCCGCGATCAAGGGCTGGATGTCGTTCGCCGACATCGCCGCAATGACGGGCGTCCCCCTTGCGGACTTCGGCGCCGAGTGGGGCGTGCCGGACGCGGACCTCGGCCTGCCGATGAAGGACATCAAGGACAGGTACGGCTTCACGCCGGAGACCGTCCGCGCCTGGGTGGAGGAACGCCTGGCGGAGTGAGGCGGCGGAGCAGTTGCATGCGGCGGTCTCAGCAATCCTTGATCCGGCCAACCGGGCTCGGGGGTCCATGTCACAGTCCCGGGGCGGCGCCGTCGGCGCGGTAGAGCGGTTTCGCCTACTCGGGTAGTGTAAGGACCGACCCTGTGAGACTACCTCAGGAGGGGTACGTGACTGCTCTCATGAACGTCGTCGCCGTCGTTCTCGTCGTGCTTGTCGTCCTCGTGACGGTGCCGAAGCTGATGATGGCATCCAAGGCGCGGAGGATGAAGGGCAAGCCGGCGCCGGCGCCGCACAAGGCATCCGCCAAGAGGATCAAGTCGGGCGCCCGGACGATCCTGTACTTCCACACGCCGACGTGCCGCGCGTGCAAGACCCAGGACCCCATCATGCGCAAGGTCCAGAAGCGCTATCCGGATGCCGTGTTCAAAATCGACACGGCGGCGAACCGGCAGGCCGCGTCCGCATACGGCGTCATGGGTGTGCCCTATCTCGCATTCATCGAGGGCGGAAAGCTGGTCTCGGCGCGGTCGGGCGTGCAGCGGGAGGACGCGCTCGTCAGCTTTCTCGCCGGAAAAGGGCAGGCATAGGAGCGGCCCACCCGGCGTCCGGCGACCGAGGTCCGCATGGCGTGCGGCGACATGGCCGCGATGACGGGCTTCCCCTCGCCGACTTCGGCCTGCTGATGAGGGACAACTGGAACCGGTACGGCTTCACGCCGGAGGCCGTCCGCGCCTGGGTCGAGGAACGCCCGGCGGAGTGAGGCGGCGGGGGGCCGCGTGCTACACTACGCGTCCGCGGCCCCTGCCTCGCGTGCACGGCGGCCGCCGCCTCGCGGAGAGGTGGCAGAGCGGTTGAATGCGGCGGTCTCGAAAACCGTTAATCCGGCTAACCGGGTTCGGGGGTTCGAATCCCCCCCTCTCCGCCATTTGCAGGCAAAAAGCCCGCTCAAGCGTCTGCTTGGCGGGCTTTCTTGCGGCTAGAGCCGGAGCCATCTGGAGCCAAGTCCATCGGCAACGAGCGTCGACGACGGGCGACGAAGGCCGACGCCAGTCATCAAAAGGCCCTCGTGTACGGTTCGAATCGCGCGGCGCCGCGGTGAGGTTCATGACCTCTCCTTCTCGTCACCGCTGGTCTCGCCCCACCCTACCTGTCTCATACGTCGCTCAGACGTGCCAAGCCCTTTCACGGAGCACGGCGGTCGTAGGTGCGATAGGCTGACAGGCAGTTAGTAGCGACGCAAGAGGGAGAAGGGTGCGCGGCGACCACGACCCCGCTCACAAGGGTCATCACGACCACGGTCACGGACACACCCACGGCACCGTCGACCCGGCGCTGCTCTCGACCGCTCAGGGCATCAGTGCAGTCAAGTGGTCGCTGGTCATCCTCGCCGTCACGGCAGCCGTGCAGATCGTCATCGTCGTGCTCAGCGGCAGCGTCGCTCTGCTCGCCGACACCGTGCACAACGTCGGCGACGCGCTCACCGCGGTGCCGCTCTGGATCGCCTTCTCGTTCGCCAACCGGCCGCCGACGAAGCGTTACACCTACGGCTTCGGCCGCGTCGAGGACCTCGCCGGCATCGCCGTCGTGCTCGCCATCCTCTTCAGCGCCATGTTCGCCGGCTACGAGTCGGTGCTGCGCCTCATCCATCCGCAGACGGTCACCCACGTCGGCATCGTCGCCGTCGCCGCCGTCGTCGGCTTCCTCGGCAACGAGGCCGTGGCCCAGCTGCGCATCCGCACCGGGCGGCGCATCGCCAGCGCCGCGCTCGTCGCCGACGGCTACCACGCGCGCATCGACGGCTTCACCAGCCTGGCCGTGCTCGCCGGCGCCACCGGCGTCTGGCTCGACTTCCCGCTCGCCGACCCGCTTGTCGGCCTCGCCATCAGCCTCGCCATCTTCCGCATCGTCTGGCAGTCGGCCAAGAGCGTCTTCAGCCGCGCCATCGACGGCGTCGACCCGGAGGTCGTCGACGAGATCCGCCACGCCACAGAGCACGTGCCCGGAGTAGCGGAGGTCACCGAGACGCGGGTGCGCTGGCTGGGGCACCGCATGCACGCCGAGGTCAACGTCACGGTCGCTGCCGGGCTCTCTGTCGAAGCCGGGCACGCGGTCGCCGTAGAGGTGCGCCACCAGCTGCTCCACCACCTTCAGTACCTCTCCGACGCGACGGTGCATGTGGATCCGGAAACCGCCTCAGGGCAGGCGTACCATCGGATCGCCGAGCACGCGCACGACGACCTGCCGGTGCACTCGCACTAGCTCCCCCCGGCCTGGGGTATGCTCTCTACCGTGGACGACGACCCCGGATCAGGCAAACGCTGCGGTTCGGCGCGAGATGCCTGCTGCAGGCGCGCCGGACCGGAACACTCCCGCGGTGGGCGCGCGCCCGGTGAGTCGGCATGACGGACGCTCTCCGCATCCTCGGCGCCCTCGTCCTCGTCGGCCTCAACGCCTTCTTCGTGGCCACTGAGTTCGCCATCACCCGTGTCCGCCTCAGCCAGGTGGTGGAGCTCGAGAAGCAGGGCAAGCCCGGCGCCAAGGCGGCGCGCCAGGCGGTGGAGCAGATCGACGCCTACCTCGCCGCGTGTCAGCTGGGAATCACCATCGCGAGCATCGGCCTCGGCGCACTGGCCGAGCCGGCCTTCGAGCACCTGCTGGAGCCCGTTCTCGGCTCGTTCGCCCCGAGCGTCGCCGCCGGCATCAGCTTCATCTTCGCCTTCGG
>JBBQFA010000302.1:0-3317 GCA_038321515.1 Thermoleophilia bacterium
GGGGTGGCGGCGGACGAGGCCGAGGCCGAGAAGGGCCGCCAGATCCTGCGCACGCTGAACAAGACGATCCGCAAGGTCACGCGCGACCTCGACTCCTTCCGCTTCAACACGGCCGTGTCGGCGCTCATGGAGCTGCAGAACGAGGTGCTCGACGTCTGGGGCGGCACGCGCGGCGCGCTGACGCTGGCGCAGTGGCGCGAGGTCATCGCCGCCATGACGCTGCTCGTGGCGCCGATGGCGCCGCACATCGGCGAAGAGGTCTGGGAGCTGCTCGGGCACGGCGAGACGGTGCTGGACGCGCCGTGGCCGGCCTGGGACGAGGAGCTCGCCGCCGACGCGGTCGTCACCGTGGTCGTGCAGGTCAACGGCAAGCTGCGCGACCGTCTCGAAGTGCCGGTGGACGCGGAGAAGGACGACGTGCTGGGTCTGGCCCGAGCGGCCGCCAACACGGTGCGCTTTCTCGAGGGCAAGCAGGTCGTCAAAGAGATCTTCGTGCCCGGCAAGCTGGTCAACTTCGTCGTGAGATAGATCCGCCGCGGGCGGCGGCCGGCCCTCCGCCGCGCCGCCCTCGGGCTTGAGGACCGCTTTCGTCCGTCACCCCGTGAAATCGCCCCTCAGGGGCGATGCGCGCCGGCATACCCTCCTCTAGCCTCATTCACGACGCACGCCGTCCGCGCCCGCGGCCTCCGTCATCTCCCTGCAGCGAGGCGGCGCCGGAGGTGGCCATGCAGCTCTCACGACGGCAGATCATCGCCTATGTCGCTCTCGCCGTGGTGATCGTCGCGGTCGGGGTGCGGTACCTGGTGCTGCCGAAGGACGCGGGTTCGTCCGGCGCCGAGGCCGTCGTGCTGGCGCCCGTCGCCTCGCCGGCGGCATCGGTTGCTCCGGCGGGGACTGTCGCCAGCCCGGCCCCCGCGCAGGACCTCGTCGTGTACGTCTGCGGGGCCGTGCGCTCGCCCGGCGTGGTGCGTCTGGCCGCAGGCGCGCGTGTTGCGGATGCGCTCGAACTGGCCGGAGGAGCGAGCGGCCAGGCCGAGCTCGCGGCCGTCAATCTCGCCGCCCTCGTCACCGATGGGCAGCAGATCCTCGTGCCGGAGCGGGGTGGCACGGCGGTCGCCGTCGACCCCGCCGTGGAGGGTACCTCGGTGGCGCCGGCCGGCGCGCCGGCCTCCGGCGGCCTCATCAACATCAACGCGGCGTCGCTCACCGAGCTCGACGCTCTCGACGGCGTGGGCCCGTCCACGGCGCAGAAGATCATCGACTACCGCACCGCCAACGGCGGCTTCAAGAGCATCGACGAGATCAAGAACGTACCGGGTATCGGCGACGCCAAGTTCGCCGCCATGAAGGACTCGATCGCGGTGTGAGGGCGTGACGATGCGCCGCCTCGCGCCGCCTCATCTGTTGCTCGCTGCATACTGCGCCGGTCTTTGCCTCACGCTCGCCTGGCAGCCGTCGCTCGAGGCGCTCTTCAGTGTCGGGGTCGCGGCCACGGCGGCGCTTCTGGTGGCTGTGCGACTTGCCCAGGGCTGGGGAGGGGCACACCGCGCCCTCCTCGTCTCGCTGGCGCTCGCGACGCTCTTCCTCTGTGTCGGCGCCGGCGTCGGCGAGGCCCGGAGCGAGGCGATCGGCCGCTCTGCGCTCGGCGCCTACCTGGGCCGCCATGTCGCCATCCGCGCGGAGGTCACGGACCTCCCGGCGATCAAGGAGGGCGAGGTGACGCTGGCCGTGCGCGTCGTCGAGGTGGCCGGCCTGGGCCTTCGCGAGCCGGCGCACCTGCGACTGCGCCTGGACGAAGGCCAGGTCTTCGCCCTCGACCCGACGGGGCCGCTGGTCGAGGGCGCTGTCGTGTCGCTGCCCTCGGTGAGCGTGGAGCCGTTGCCGGATGCGAAGCCGGGGGAGTTCGACTACGGACGCTATCTGCGTCGCCGTGGCGAGCACGCCTGCCTCGAGTCCGACTTCGCCGATCTCAGCATCGTCGGTCATCGCAGCGGCCTCCAGGGGGCCGTCGACCGGCTGCGGCTGGCGTCGCGAGCCCACCTCGCGAAGGGGGTGCGCTCCCCTGTGCGCGAGGTGCTCCAGGGCATGGTGCTCGGCGACGACGAGGGCGTTGCGCCCGAGCTGGTCGAGGACTTTCGCCGCAGCGGCCTCCTGCACATCATGGCGGTGTCCGGCGAGAACGTCATCCTGCTCTGCAGCATGTGGGCGTTCGCCTTCGCGCTTCTCGGCATCCATCGTCTGGTTCGCACCGCGCTTCTACTCCCGGTGGTCGCGACCTACGTGTTGCTCACCGGCGCATCGCCGTCCATCATGCGCGCCGGTGTGGCGGGGATCTTCGGCCTCCTGGCTATCCTGGCGTCGCGCCCCAGCGACGGTTGGCTGCTGTGGCTGGTCCCTGGCGCCTGGCTGCTCACCGTCAACCCCAACACCCTGTACGACGTGAGCTTCCAGCTCTCGTTCGGAGCCGTCGTCGGGCTGCTGCTGCTGGCACGGCCGCTCACCCGGGCGGTGAGCTTTCTGCCCGGACCGCTGCCCGAACAGGTCGGCATCACCACAGCGGCAAGCCTCTCGACGGCGCCGGTGTCGATGCTCACCTTCGGATCGGCATCGATCGTGAGCGTGCCGGCCAATGTCGCCGGCGGCTTCGTCCTCGGCCCCATCATGTTTCTCGGCATGCTTTCGCTGCTCCTCGGCTTCGTGAGCGAGTGGCTGTCGGCGCCTCTCAACGTGCTCGCCGGCCTCTTCATCGGCTTTCTGCTCGCCGTGTCGCGACTCTTCGGGCAGGTGCCCGGCGCGGTGTACGAATACCAGGGGGTGAGCCTGCGCCTGTTGCTGATCCTCCTCGTGCTGGGGGAGCTCGTCGTCGTCGGCGTGCTGGCGGCGCGAGCCGGCGGCGGCCTGCGGGCGTACCTTGCCTGCCGCCGTCGCTGGGCGCCGCTCGCCACCGTCACGGTGGCGCTGGTCGCCGTGGCCCTGCTGCTGGCGCCGGCCCCGCCGCGGCCCCCGGCGCAAGCGACGGTCACGTTTCTCGATGTCGGCGAGGGCGCGGCCACGCTGCTGCAGGTCCCGGACGGCCCGACGGTGCTCGTGGACGCAGGGCCGGAGCCCCTCGCCGCTGTACTCCGGCGTCACGCCGTCGGGCGCATCGACCTGCTCGTGCTCTCTCACGGCCACGCCGACCACGTCGCCGGGCTGGAGGACGTGATCGGGCGAGTGCCCATCACCCTGGCGCTCCTCCCGCAGCCGCCGGAGCCGTCCCGTGCGCTCGACGACCTGGCGGCGCGGTTGCAGGCGTCGGGCACCGAGGTGCGCCGCTG
>JBBQFA010000303.1:0-3290 GCA_038321515.1 Thermoleophilia bacterium
GACGTTCGGCGCGACCTGGCCGCGGCCGACATCGTGGTCCCGTCGCTCGACGCGCCCGATACAGTCCTCTTCGAGTGCGTCAACAGGCCGCACGCCGATCTGTCCTTCACCGAGATCGTGGACGGCATGGTCGCCTTCAGGGAGTCCTTCGAAGGACAGATCTGGCTCGAAGCCATGCTGCTCGGCGGTCTCACCGGCGTGGTCGACGTGGTCCGGCGTCTCGCCGAGATAGCCGCCCATATCGCGCCGGATCGCATCCAGCTGAACACGGCGGTGAGGCCACCCGCCGAGCCGTCCACACGCGCCGTGGCGCCCGACGAGATGCGGTCGTTCGCCGCCCTCTTCACGCCGGTTGCCGAGGTGATCGCGCGTTCAACCCTCGTCGTCGACGACCTGGATGCCGGTCCGGACGACGTGCTGGCGCTGGTCTCCCGGCGCCCGTGCACGATGGCCGACATCGCGTCCGGCCTCGGCATCCACCACGGCGAGGCGCTCAAGCTGGTGGTCGCGCTCACTGAGACCGGCGCCATCGAGACGTCGATCCATGACGGCCGCCAGTTCTACGCCGCGACGGCCCCAGTCACGCACAGTCTCACGGAGGAGGCACCATGAAGGTCGCCATCAGTACACAAGGCAACGACATCGACGCCCTCGTCGATCCCCGGTTCGGCCGCGCCCGCTGGTTCATCGTCGCGGACGCCGAGTCCGGCGAGTGGGTGGCGCTGGACAACACGGTCAACAAGGACGCCACCGGCGGTGCCGGCATCCAGGCCGCAAGCACCGTCGCGGCGCAGGGCGCGAAAGCCATCATCACGGGCAACGTCGGCCCCAATGCCCACAAGGCTCTGGCAGCCGGGCGCATATCCATCTACCAGGCCGGCATCGGCATCACCGCGCGCGATGCATTGAGTGCGCTCGGGCGCGGCGAGCTGCCGGCGGTGGCCGCGGCGACCGTCGACGGCCACTGGGCCTGACGGTAGAAGAGAGGAACCATGAACGGAGACAGAAGACCGATGCGCCGCCGCCAACGGCGCCCAGGACCTGCGTGTGACGGTCCCGGCCCAGGCCGCGGACAGCGGTCGGGAGCCGGGCGCCGCGACGGGAGCGGCAGGGCCGAGACGAGCCTCGGCGGGCGCACCGCGACCCGGGCGCTGATCGCTGTCGGCGCCTATGTCGTGCAGGATCTGCGCGACGCCGAAGGGCTGACGCGGCCGCTGCTGCGCCGGGCCGCTCTTCGCCTGGCGGTGTGCCCCAGCGAGCCGGTGAGCCGGATCGGCAGCGCGTACCTGCGACTCGATCCGCCGGAGCCGGGAGAAGTGCGCCGGACGGGCGACATCGTCGACGTGCACGGAGCCGCGTCACCGCCTCGCTCGCTGCCGGCGCCGCCCGCCTCGAACGCGCCCGGCACGACCGCCGGCGCGGCGGACCGCGAAGGGCCGCGTTGAAGCCGGTCCTTACCCCAGCTATCATGAGCATATGCTAACAAGGACCGCATCAGAGGAAGAGTATGCCGCGCCCACCGATTGAGCGAGCCGTCGGCGGCATGCCACGCGTCACCTTGTTCAAGCCGGCTGGCGTCCCCGCTCGCGAGCTCGAGCAGTTGCCGCTCGCTATCGATGAACTCGAAGCGATTCGCCTCGTGGACCTCGAAGGTCTGAGTCACGAGCAGGCGGCTGCGGCGATGGGCGTCTCGCGGCAGACCGTCGGACGCGTGCTCGAGCGCGGCCGAGCCAAGGTAGCGGAAGCGCTGGTCGCCGGCAAGGCGATCCTCATCGGGGGCGGTCAATACCGCGTCGAGCCGCGGCAGCTCTGCTGCAAGTCCTGCGGAACGATGTGGGCGGCTGCCGAGGGTGACGCGCCGGCGGCCGCGTGTCCGTCCTGCGGGTCCGCTGAGATCGGCACCTGCTGGGACCCTGCCGGACGCTGCGGCATGGGCCGGGGCGGCGGACGCGGCCGTGGTCGCGGTTGCGGCGGTCACGGACAAGGCCGCGGTCACGGAGGCGGGCGAGACGCCGCCGGCGACGGCGAGCGCAAGAGAGATCACGGGCGCGGCATTGCTTCGCCCTGACGACATGTTGTCAGTCGCCGGAGCCAACAGATGGCCGGCGAAGCAACCTTGAATGGAGTCTGATCATCATGAGTGATACCAATGGAACGACTGTGCGGATCGCCATCCCCTCGGAGGCCCCCGGTGGCCTCACGGCACGCCGATCCGGGCACTTCGGACGCTGCGACTGCTTCACTGTGGCGGAGATCGTCGACGGCGTTCTGACCGGCGTCGAGGTCGTGCAGAACGCGCCACACGAAGAGGGCGGCTGCATGCGGCCGGTACTCCTGCTTGCGGAGAACACGGTCAACGCGATCGTCGTCGCCGGCATCGGCGGCCGCCCGCTGATGGGCTTCAACCAGGTCGGCATCGCCGTGCACACCGGCATAGGCCCAGACGTCCAAACGGCGGTGGCGGCCTACATCCAGGGAGCCCTGCCGGTGGTCGGCATGGAAGGCGCCTGCCAGCACTGAGCGGACCCATATCGAGGCGTGGAGGAGGCGAACGGCATGAAGAAGCTCGGCATCATCATCTGCGACCGCTATCACACCTGCGCCGGGGGCAAGTGCCTGAGGGCCGTGCGCAATCGTGAGGGCGCCTTTGCCCGCTATGCAGGGGAAGAGGTCGAGCTGGTAGGCTACACCACCTGTGGCGGTTGCCCTGGAGGCAACGTGGAATACGCCCCCGCGGAGATGAAGAAGAACGGTGCGGAAGTCGTACACCTCGCCACCGGCCTCGTGGTCGGCTATCCACCCTGCCCCAGACTCGATGCGTTCAGTGAGTTCCTGCCGGAGAAGTACGACCTGGAAGTGGTCGTGGGCACCCACCCCATTCCGCAGAATTACTACGAGACGCACCAGCGCCTGGGGACGTGGGACTCAGAGGACTGGCAGGAGCGCATCAAGGACGTTCTGACGGACGAGAAGACGCGGCGCGCGTACGACTGACACCGCAGCGCCGGGTGCCCACGCATACACGCCCCTCTCAGGAGCCCGCTACGGCTTCGCCGCGACCAGCACCAAGTGGTACGGCAGTTCGGTGCCGGGCTCGTGCGCCTCGACCTCTTCGAGGCCCATCCGCGCGACGATGTCGCGCACGACGACCAGGCCGAGAACGTGGTCGAGCGGCGGGCCGACAGGGCGCTCGTGGTCACCCCAGTCCACCACGACGAACAACCCGCCGGGGCGCAGCAGACGAACGACCTCGTCCAGCGCCCCGGGCTGGTCGTACAGGTGGTGGAGCA
>JBBQFA010000304.1:0-3274 GCA_038321515.1 Thermoleophilia bacterium
ACAGGGCGCCGCGACCACGGTCAATGAGGCGTTGGTCGCCGGGCAGAGCGAGGATTGCTTGTACCTCAACGTCTGGACACCGGCGAGGCACACGGAGGAGCGACTCCCGGTCATGGTGTGGATCCACGGCGGCGGCTTCACCACCGGTTCGGGCTCGCTGCCGGGGACGAGCGGGGAGCGCCTCAGCGGGCAAGAGCACGTGGTGGTGGTCAGCCTCAACTACCGCCTCGGCGTCTTCGGCTTCTTCGCTCACCCTGCGCTCTCGGCCGAGTCGGCCTGGGGAGTATCCGGGAACTACGGCCTTCTCGACCAGATGGCCGCTCTGCGCTGGGTGCGCCGCAACATCGCCGCCTTTGGCGGCGACCCGCGGCGCGTCACGATCTTCGGCCAGTCGGCCGGCGGCCAGTGCGTGATCGCCCACCTCGTGAGTCCGCTGAGCCGAGGCCTTTTCGCGCGCGCCATCTCGGAGAGCCCACGGTACGAGGACCGGGGCGTGGGCATCTGGTCCACGCTGACCCTTGAGGAGCAGGAGGAGGAGGGCCTGTCGATCGAGGGCACCCTCGGCATCGACGAGGAGGGCCTGGGCGCGCTCGCGGCGCTTCGCAAGGTCCCCGCCGGCCGCCTGTTGGCCGTGACCGCGCCCGCACCACGGGATGCGGCGCAGCAGTTCGTGCAACCGCCGCGGCCCTCGTTCCAGCCCGTGGTGGACGGCTACGTGCTGCCCGAGGAGCCGTGGCGCCTGCTCGCTCAGGGTAGATCGGCGCGCGTGCCCCTGCTGATCGGCAGCAACCAGGACGAGTGCAACATGTGGCTGTCAGGCGTCAAACCGCAGGCCGCCGACGCCGTGGCCCAGGCGTCTCGCCGCCGGTTAAGCTGGTTCACCGGACCGGACTGGCCGGGGCTGGCGGCGCAATTCCCGGCCTCCGACTACGGCGGGCTGCTCCCAGCCACCAGCCGCCTGGCCACCGTCCTGGAGTTCAACTCGGCGGCGCGATACACGGCTCGCTGCGTGGCTTCTCAGGGCGTGCCCGCGTATCTCTACTACTTTTCGCGGGTGCCGCCCGGCGACCCGCAGGGCGCGGACCACTCCGCCGAGATCCCCTACGTCTTCGACAGCCTGAACCCGGGTCACGCCGCCGACCGGCCCGAGGCCGCCGACCTCAGGCTGGCCGGTCAGATGGCCGGCTACTGGGCGGCGTTCGCAGCGAGCGGCGACCCCAACACACCCGGGCAGCCGCGCTGGCCGCGTTACGACCCGCCCGCCGACCTCATGCTGCGGCTGGATGCGCCGGTCCGGGTGGTCAAGGCGCCTTACGTCGCGGCCTGCGCGATCGCCGAGCAGGCGGACCGCAGCCACTGAGATGTTCCGCTGAGGGTCACTACGCTCTAGAATGCGATCGCGGCTCCCGAGCCATAGGCGATGCGGGTGCCGCGTTCGCCGATCGGGCACCCCGGGTAACGAACGGGGTATGGATGCGGCGCGGGGTGCGTCGCGCCTGGCAGCGCCGCCGGTACGCGGGCGCGGGTGAGGGGATCGTCTGATGGGATCCAACGGGTACGAGCTTGCGAGCCTCATCGACCTCGACCGTGTGCAGCGGCTCTGCGACAGCCTCTCGGCCGCCTTCGACATCGGGCTCGCCGTCCTCGACCCCGCCGGCACCATACTGATCGCCTCCGGCTGGCAGGACATCTGCACCCGCTTTCACCGGGAGCACCCGGAGACCCTGTGCGGCTGCCTCGAGAGCGACCAGCGCATCAACCAGCGTCTCGCCGAGGGCCTGGACGCGTCGGAGCACTACGCCTACCGCTGCGCCAACGGCCTTTGGGACGTCGCGTTCCCGCTGGTCGTCGCCGGCGAGCACGTCGCCAGCATCTACACGGGGCAGTTCTTCTTCGACGACGATGACGTCGACCCGGCGGTCTTCGCCGCGCGGGCGCGGCGGCTGGGCTTCGACGAAGACGTGTACCTCAAGGCGCTGGCGCGCGTACCGGTCATCTCGCACGAGCGCCTCCAGAAGTCGATCCGCTTTCTCGCCGACTTCGTCGGCATGCTCGGCGAGATGGGTCTGAGCACGCTGCAGCGCGAGCACAAGCACGATCAGCTCAAGGAGAGTGAGAGGCGCTACCGGCAGCTCTTCGACAACGCGACCGAAGGACTCGTCGTCTTTGGCTTGGAGCGCGGCGCCGACGGTCAGGTCGCCGATCTCGTCGTCGTCGACCTGAACCCGACGCAGGCGGCGAAGACGCACGCGCCGCGCGCGCAGGTCGTGGGCCGGCGGATGAGCGAGGCTGACGGGAGCGACGAGCGCCTGCGCGCGTACTTCGACCTCGTCGCCGGAGCGATCGCCACCGGGCAGTCCGCGCGCTGTGAGATGTGTCTGCGCGCGGAGGGCACGTACGAGTTGCTCTCGGTCTACCCGGCGGGGAGCGACCTGTGGGCGGTGTCGGCGACGGACGTCACCGACGTCCGCGAGGCCGAGCAGGCGCTCCACCTGCAGGAGGAGGGCATCCGTCGGGCCTACGTCGACGTGCTCGACGCGGTGACCGGCGGCAAGCTCATCCTCCTGACTGACGAGCAGCTTGGCGGAGAGCTCGGCGTGCCGCTCGGCGACGCCGTGCCGTTCAACTCCCCGGCGCAGGTGGCGGGGGCCCGCCGGCTCGTCGTCGACGCCGCCGAACGCCGGTTCCCCGGGCGGATCCGCCACACCGATCTGCTCAGCACCGTGGGCGAGGCGCTCGACAACGCGCTCAAGCACGCGCACGGCGGCATGTACCGGGTGTTCGCCAAGGACGAGTGCCTGCAGGTCGAGATCAGCGACGAGGGCCCGGGGATCGACTTCAGGACCCTGCCTCGAGCCACGCTGGTGCGCGGCTACTCCACCTCTGCCAGCCTCGGCATGGGCTTCACGATCATGCTCCAGCTTTGCGAGCGCGTGCTGCTGAGCACGCGGCCGGGGCACACCGCGGTCGTGCTCGAGGTCGCCGCTACCCTACCCTCAGGAACTTCTTCGTGACGTAGCGATGCTCTGTCGTGCGGTAGTGCCGGCGGCCCGGCTCGGGCATCGCCAGCCGGCTCCGTGTCCTGTACGATGCGGCATCGCTTGGCTACCGAACGGGAGGGGCCATGATCGTCGCGCAGTTCACGACCGCCACCGGCTGGGCCGGCAGGTCGATCACCTGGGACAACGGGGTGTTCGCGCTCGAGGGCCACGGCCCCATCAGGGCCAATGACGTGCTGAGCTACGACGAGCAGGGGCAGCTGGACTGGCCGGAC
>JBBQFA010000305.1:0-3239 GCA_038321515.1 Thermoleophilia bacterium
CAGCGCCAGTTCGAGGCTCGCGTGCGCGACGATCCGTTCGGCCGCGTATCGCGCGATGTCGAAGCAGGTATCCACGGCGTCGGCGTAGGCGTCGGTGCCGTTGGCCAGGACCGACGCCCACAGGGGCAGTCCGCGGGGGCGCCGCGTCAGGTGGATAGCGAGGTCTGACGGGTTGCCGGCCTCATCATCCCTGACCGCGTCGAGGTAGTCGGCCTCCTGCGTGAGCGCCTGGCGCGCGGCCGTCGCGTCCCGATACACCACGGCCGCACAATCGAACGGCGTGTACAGCCACTTGTGCGGATTGACGATGAACGAGTCGGCGCGCTTGATGCCGGCGAGCAGGCCGCGGGTGCGCGGCGACAGCAGCGCGCCGCCCCCGTAGGCGGCGTCGACGTGGAGCCAGATGCCGCGCTCGGCGCAGACGTCGGCGACGCCGGCGAGCTCGTCGACGGCGCCGCTGTTCGTGGCTCCCGCTGTGGCCACGACGGCGATCACGTCCACGGCGTCGTGGCCCTCCAGCGCGGCCGCCAAGGTGGCGCCGGTGAGGCGCCCATGGTCGTCCGCCGGCGGCGCGACGCGAAGGTCGCAGCCCATGATGCGCGCCGCGGCGGCCATCGACGAGTGCGCCGACACGCCGGCGACGATGACTTGTCGCCGCGGCGACGCATACCGCTCGCCGCGGGCGGCAACCAGGGCGCTCAGGGTGGCGATGGAGCCGCCGCTCACGAAGGTCCCGCCGGCGGAGGTGGGGAATCCGGCGGCGTCGGCCAGCCAGCGGATCACGGCGTCTTCGGCGTCGGCGGCGGCGCCCGCCTCCAGGCGGCTGCCGCCGAAGATCATCGCCGCCGAGAGCGCCATGTCGGCGATGGCCGCAGCGACGGTCGGCGTGCCCGGGATGAAGGCCAGAAAGCGCGGGTGGTCAGGCGGGATCGCCGTCGGGAAGACGACGTCGCGGAGCAGGCGCATGGCCGCCTCCGCGCCGATGCCTCCCGGGGTGAACTCGGGGAGCGTGCTTGGCGGTGCTGCGGGAGGCAGGAGGTCACGCCGGTTCGCCAGCCGCGCCAGCGACCACTCGAGCGTCTCTCGCGCGGCGGCGGCGTCTTCCGGCGTGGGTTCGTGCATGGTCACGCGGGTCATCCTACTGCGAGCGCGGCCGACGAGGAGACCGACCTTCATGCAGCGTCTATCCGGCCGAAGCGCTCGCCGGAGGATTGCGATCGGGGCATCCAAGAGAAGATGGGGGCATGGACCGCGAAAGCCTCAAGCGCAGCGCCGCGGGTGCGGCGCTCGAGTACGTGGCGCCTGGAGCGACGATAGGCGTCGGCACCGGGAGCACCATCGCCTTCTTCGTTGAGGCGCTCGGTGCGCTGCCGGCTGCGAGCCGCCCAGCGGCGGCCGTGGCGAGCTCGGCAGCCACCGCCGCGGCTCTGGTGGACGCCGGCATCCGAGTCGTCGGGCTGGAGACGGCCCTGCCGCTGCCGGTCTACGTCGATGGCGCCGATGAGGTCGATCCCGAGCTGCGGCTGATCAAGGGCGGCGGCGGAGCGCTCGTCCGGGAGAAGGTCCTCGCGAGCGCCGCCGCGCTCTTCGTCTGCATCGTCGACGGGTCGAAGCTGGTCAAGCGACTGGGGACCGCGGCGCCAGTCCCGATCGCGATTCTACCGATGGCAGCGGCGTTCGTCGCCGAGCGCGTGCGCGCGGTCGGCGGTAGCCCCGCCGCCCGCCCCGCCTACCTCACCGACGATGGCGCCGCCATCCTCGATGTCACGGGCCTCGACCTCTCGGATCCCGAGCGGCTCGAGGCCGAGCTCGATGTCATCCCCGGCGTCGTCGAGTGTGGCATCTTCGCCCGGCGTCGCGCCGACATAGTGCTGGCCGCGACGGACCGGGGGGTCACGACCGTCCCTCACGAGTCCCCGCGTCTGGAGCATCGCACCCGCGACTGAGGGCGCCGTCCCGTTCGTTCGCCGGCGCCCGCAATGTCGTTGCATCCCGGCGGCGGTAGAATACTGCCGGGCTCGGGTCTCGGACACGGGGGCTTGATATGGGTGGTCGCGGGGCGTGGACACTGAAGCGGTGGCGAGTGGTGGCCGCGCTGCTGACCGCATGCGGCGCTTTCGCTGCCGCCACGACGGCTGCGTCGTCGTCGGCTCCCGAGGCGCTCACCGCCGCCGCCGCCGCGCCGGGCTCACCGCCCGCCGCGGCCGCTCAGGGACTTCCGTTCTCGTTCAGGGCCTATCCATACGAGGTCCGCGATCTCGCGATGGGGGCCCGGCCCTTCAGCTCCTCGGGGGTCGTGCCCCGAGAAGACCCCGGGATCCACGACCGCCAAGGCGTGCGCATGCGCCGCATCGATGGGAGGCTGTACGACTTCCCCCGCGGGCAGGCCACGTACGGGCTCCTGAACCTGCGCAGCTTTCTCGTCACGCACGACCAGTTCTTTCTCGATCGTGCGTTCGCCCAGGCGCAGCGTCTGCGTGACACGCGCGTCGTGGCAGGCGATGCCTGGTTCTATCCGAACGCTCCCTCCAAGCACCGGCATGGGAGGCCGGGCGAGTTCATCGCCGCGCCCTACTACTCGGCTCTGGCGCAGGGGCGCGCCCTCATGTTCCTCTCGCGGCTGGCCGAGGTGACCCAGCAGCCGGTCTGGCAGGAGGCGGCGGATCATACGTTCGCCAGTTTTGTGCGCCGCGAATCCGACCCGGGTCCGTGCGTCGCCAACGTCGATTCCCAGGGCTACTACTGGCTGCAGGAGTGGCCGTGGCCGAATCTGCCACCGGACTGCACGTTCAACGGCCACAACTCGGCGGCCTTCGGCCTCTACGAGTACTGGCACCTGACGAGAGACGCCCAGGCGCATGCCCTGTTCTGCGGCGCCGCGACCACGGCGCAGCACTACGCCGGCGTCTTTCGGCAGCCCGGCTGGATCAGCCTCTACTGCCTGGCGCACCGCGCCATCAGCGACTACTACCACTCCTATCACGTAGGGCAGCTTCTGGAGCTCCATCGCATGACGGGTGCGGTGGCCTTCGTGCGGTTCGCCGACCGTTTCTCGGGCGACTACCCGCGGCCCGCCGTGTCCGGCGCCCTCTGCATCGAGCCCGGGCAGTACGTGGCGCTTCGTTTTGGTCGCGACGGCCGCATCAGCGACCGTTTGACGGTGGTCGTGCGACGCACCGTCACAGTGCCGGCGACGCGGCGGCAGCGCCAGCTTCGCGGCGGCGACGTATACCTGCGTG
>JBBQFA010000306.1:0-3228 GCA_038321515.1 Thermoleophilia bacterium
GGGGCGGGACCCGCCGGCGCCGCCGCCCCGGAGGTGGGAACCATGATGCCAGACCAGAAGACCCCGACACAGAAGTGCGCGGCGAAGGTGATGAGCGGGTGGCTGATGCTCCCCATCGCCATCGTCCTGTACGTCGTCGCCCCGTGCTGATCGCGCTCGCGGTCATCAACGGCACGACGACGTCGAGCAACGCCGCGCAGCCGCAGCGGAGCACGTTCATCGCGGGCATCGTGGCCCTCCTCGTCGCCATCCTCCTCTCCCCCGGCTTCTTCACCCTGCAGCCCAACGAGGCGCGCGTGCTCGTGCTCTTCGGCGACTACAAGGGCTCCTGCAAGCAGGGCGGCCTCTGCTGGGGCAACCCCTTCTACGCCAACGGACCGACCGGACAGACAAGTGGCCAGTCGATCTGGAATCAGAACAGGGACAAGCTCAAGGTGAACGACAAGCGCAGCAACCCGGTGGACATCGCCGCCGCCGCCGCCGTGTGGCACGTCGGGGACACGGCCAAGGCCGTCTTCGACGTCGACGACTACGAGATGTACGTGGCGGCCCAGGGCGAAACGGCCGTGAGGCACCTCGCGAGCCCCTACCCTTACGACTCGGGCGAGACCTTTGCGGACACCGAGGACGAGGTCACGCCGCGGCAACGTGGACGAGGTCTCGGAGGCCCTGCGCGTGGAGCTCACCGCGCGGCTCGCGCGGGCGGGCGTGACCGTCGACCAGGCGCGGCTCGCGCAGTCGGGCGTGACCGTCGACCAGGCGCGCCTCACGCACCTGGCGTACGCGCCGGAGATGGCCCTGCACGACTTCAGCGAGAACACAGTACCTGCTCCGTATCGACCCCGTCCTGTGGAGCGAGGTCGAGCACTGGGCCACCGACGAGCTCCGCAGCGTCGCTTCACTTCTTCTTCGCGCGCGCTCGCTGCTCGTAGTCGAGCACGCCCAGCTGGGACCGCCGGCGCCGCGGTCTGTCGACATCGACCCGCCCCCGGCCGAAGGCGTCCACCCGGCCCCAGCGACCGGGGATGTCGAGCAGCTCCAGGCGCCCGATGCCTTGTGGCAGCGCCGGGTCGACGATGAGGTGCTCGCCGATCGGCTCCAGGCCGAGCATCGTGCGCAAGAGCAGCAACGGCGCGCCGGTGGACCACGCCTGCGGGCTGCACGACGTCGGGTACTTCACCGGGTACTTGGTCAGCTCGCGCGAGTAGCCGCCGAACGCCTCCGGCAGCCGCCCGGCGAAGAAGTTGGCGGCGTCGAGCATGCCGGCGGCGACCCGCGCCGCCTCCTCCTTGAACCCGTAGCGGCGCAGGCCCCAGGCGATGATGGAATTGTCGAACGGCCACACCGTCCCCACGTGGTAGCCGATGGGGTTGTAGCGCCCCTCCCCCTCCGCGAGCGTGCGCACGCCCCACCCGGAGTACAGGCGCGAGCCCATGAGATGCTGCGAGACCGCCTTGGCCTTCGACTTGTCGACGATGCCGCTCCACAGCAGGTGGCCGATGTTGGAGGAGAGCGCGTCGACCTGGCGACCCTCGGTGTCGAGAGCGATGGCGTAGTAGCCCTTCTCAGCCACCCAGTAGTCGCGGTTGAAGCGCCGCTTGAGGTCTGCGGCCTCGGCCTCGAGCCTGTCCGCAAAGTCCGGGTCCTTCCACACGAGCCGCGCCAGGCGCGCGCCACGCATCTTGGCGTCGTAGGCGTAGCCCTGCAGTTCGCAGGTGGCGCGCGGGAACCCGGGCAGGCGGCCGTCGCTGAAGCAGATCGAGTCCCACGAGTCCTTCCAACACTGGTTCTCGAGGCCGGTCTTCTCGTTGCGCCGCTGGTACCAGATGTAGCCGTTGCCCATGAGGTCGGCGTACTCGTCGATCCAGTTCAGGGCGGCGCGCGCCTCGTACTCCAGGTCGCGCACCAGCTTCACGTCTCCCGTCCAGCGCTCGTACTCGTCGAGCAGGACGACGAAGAGCGGCGTCGCGTCGACCGAGCCGTAATACGGCGAGTGTGGGCGTTCTTCGAACGCCGTCATCTCGCCGTAGCGCATCTCGTGCAGGATCCGGCCCGGGTCCTCGTCGCGGAAGTCGTCGCGGCGGCTGCCCTGCCGTGCCCCGAGCTCACGCAGCGTCGTCGCCGCGAGCTCGGACGCGAACGGCAGGGCCTGCAGGCTGGTGAAGATGCTGTCGCGCCCGAACATGGTCATGAACCACGGCAGGCCGGCCGCCGGCAGGCTGCGGCCGCCGGAGGTGCGCGTCGAGAAGCGCAGCGCCGCGAGATCGACGAGACTGCGCTGGTAGATCGTCTTGAGCCACTCCCAGTCGGACTCGAGCGTCGGCGCGTCGTCCAGCCAGCGCTCGAGGCTGCACTCCATGCGCGGCCGCGCGATCTTGGACTGACGCTCGTACTTCGGCTTGCTGCGCAGCTCACCCCACCCCGCGTCCGCCGTCACCACGTGCAGGTCCGTCGTCCACTCGCCGTGGGCCTCGATGTGGACCTGGAACGTGAGCCCGTTCTCGTCGACCGCGCACGGTGACGTCGCCTCGACCCACGTCTCGCGCCGGAAGGTCTCGCGCTCGTAGCCCAGCACGAGCCTCTCGTCCTCGACGCGGCTGTAGTAGGCGCCCTTCTTCTGGAGGGCGTCCTTGACCTCGAACAGGTCGGCGAAGTCGCTGGCCGCGTCGACGCGCACGCGCAAGTCGACGGGATCCTCGTCGTGGTTGAGGATCGTGAGTTCCTCGTGGAAGCCGTCGCCCACCGCCCGCTGGCGGATCACCGAGAGCTTGGCGTCGATGTACACGGTCCCCGTGCCGGGCACGAGGAAGAACCGCGTCTCGAAGTACTGCAGGTCGTCGGTGGAGAGGGCGTTGAGCCGCTCGCCGTCGATCGTGAGCACCCAGCGCGAGAGAAAGCGCGTGTCGAAGGAGAACAGCCCCGTCGGGTCGGTGAGCGACGCCTCGATGTCGCCGCGGTCGTCGCTGACCACGAAGGTGTTGCCCTCCAGTATCTTGACCAGCCCGTCACTCATGACTGCCTCCTCGAGTAGCCGGCCGCTTCGCGGTCCTCGCAGCCGGCAGGCGGGCCGGGAAACAGACGCTGGAACTGGATGATCAGCTCCAGGTCGCCGGTGGGCGCGACGACCCCGCGCAGCGCAGCCGCCATCGCGTTGGTCGTGCCGGACGCGAGCCGGTCGAAGAGCTCCTTGTCGGCCACCACGACGCAGTCGGCCTCGTCCTCGCCGCG
>JBBQFA010000307.1:0-3203 GCA_038321515.1 Thermoleophilia bacterium
TGCGTGGGGGACAGCGTTTCGCGCGCGCTCGCGTCCGGCTCCTGCAGCGCGCCCGGCCGCAGCTCGTTGTAGAAGTTGATGGCTTCACGGAACAGGCGATTGTACGGCGAGGGCGGCTGCTTCATCACCGCCTGGTAGGCCTGCTCCAGCCGTGTCGAGTCCTCCATCCGCTCGAAGAAGCGGTCGGCCTGGCGGTTGAGCCGCCGGAACTGCCACCACTTGAGCGCGATGATGAACCACGACACGATCGAGAATACCGCGATCACGACGAGCACCACCTTGGTCTCGGCGCTCGAGGTGGTCACCAGCTCCCAGGACGAGGTCGGTATCGCCCGGCCGATCTGGATCATGCTGCTCCTCCCTTGAACCAGGCCACGAGTTCCGCCAGCCCGTCGTCGAATGCGTACTGCGGCGACCAGCCCAGGGCGCGACCCGCCTTGCCCGCGTCGAGCGAGCTCCGCGAGAGTTCGCCCGCACGCGGCGGGGCGAACGTGATCTCCGGCGTCCGTCCCATCACCCGCCCTACCGCCTCCGCCAGCCCGAGCACGCTCAGCTCGCGCGACGTCGCCACGTTGAAGCCTCGGCTGTCGTGGTCAACGACCGGCGGCAGGTCCACGGTGCTGGCGAGCACGTTGGCGCGCGCGACGTCCTTCACGAAGACATAGTCCCGCGTCTGGCGCCCGTCCCCGAAGATCGTGAGTCCCTGTCCGGCCAGCAGCCGCGAGACGAAGATCGAGACGACGCCGGCTTCCGACTTGGGATCCTGCCGCGGCCCGAACACGTTGGCGTAGCGCATCGCCACGCCCTCGAAGCCGTGCAGCTCACCCAGCGCGCGGAGATAGTGCTCGCCGGCGAGCTTGCTGACGCCGTACGGGGAGACCGGCATCTTGGGTGCGGTCTCGGACGTGGGCACCGTCTCCGCCTCACCGTAGAGGACGCCGCCGCTGCTGGCAAAGACGACCCGCCTGAGCCCGCCCTCCGCGGCGCCCTCGAGCATGTTGACGAGCCCCAGCAGGTTGATGTCGGCGTCGGCACGCGGATCCTCCACCGAGTGCCGCACGTCGATCTGCGCCGCCTGCTGGTTGAGGACGGCGAAGCCCCCGGTCGCCACGGCGCGCCGCGCCTCGGGCGAGCGCACGTCGGCCCGGATGAGCTCGACGCCGGCCGGCACGTGCGACGCCTTGCCACGCGAGAGGTCGTCAAGGACGACCACCTCCCAGCCGGCCGCCAGATACGCCTAGGCGATGTGTGAGCCGATGAATCCCGCGCCGCCAGCCACCAGCACGCGTCCTGTCATGCGCCTCGCCTCTCGGTTGCGGTCATGCCGCGTTCAGGTCATGGTCGCCGTCCCGCAGCCGGGAGGCATCGACGCAATATAGAGACGACGGGGGCGGAAGGAACCGCGTGGGCGCTTCGGGGGCCAAACGCACGGCGCCCCGGCGGTGATCGCCGGGGCGCCGGAGCGTGCGTGCGGGCGGTTACGACGGCAGCTTGGCGATCTGCCGGGCGTCACTGCCGATCGGAAGGTCGGGCGAGCTGATCGAGATGATGCGGGTGGTCGCACTGTGCTCGCCCACGCGCACGACCTGGAGCGTGGCCATCACCTCGGGGATCGCCTTGGCGCCGCCACCCAGGTTGGTACGGCGCAGCTCGAAGATGTCGCCGGGCGCCACGCCGTCCTTGCTCCCCTTGTCGAGGAACATGACGTCGAGCGGCTTGTTGAGCGACCGATCGTGCACGCCGCCCAGGAGCCGCGCCTGCACCCCGTCCGCCACCGCGACGGCGCGGGCCGTCCCGGCATCGGCGAAATGCTCCGTCGGCAGCAGCATCTGATTGTTGCGGATCGGGCCGTAGACGGCGATGACCGACCCCACGTAGCGGCCGTTCGCCACGTCGGTGACGCGCACGATCCCGGTGGGGATCACGATCCGCCCGAAGTCCGGCATGTCGGCGCCGAGGCGGACGATGAGCAGCGAGTCGCCGACGCGATAGGTCGCGCCGGAGGGCGGCGCCAGGGTGACCTCGGTGTAGAGGAGGGCGCTGACGCGGCTGCTGACCACGTTGATCTGCGGCGGCGTGACCCGGCCCGTGAGCTGGCCGAACGGCAGGTCGCGGCCCTCGGTCAGGAAGCCGGACGAATAGAACTCGCTCCGGCGCAGCGGGCGGTACGGCTGGTCACTGTAGGCGCGAAGCGTCTCGCGCATCGTCTCATTGCGCCGGTTCTGCGAGAAGAGCGGCGTCATGTCGGTCGAATCGTCGGCGCTCGGCGCGGCGTACGTCGGCGCCGGCGACGCCGGGGCGAACGCAGGGCTCGGCGCCACGGACGCGACGAGCGCGACCGTGTCGGCGCGGCTCGGGAGCGGCGTATCGGTAGTCGGCACGGCGCTGACGGCGTCCGACTGGGCCAGGCGCAGCACCTCGCCGGGGTAGATCCAGTGGGGATCCTCGACGACCAGCGTGTTCAGCCGGTAGATCTCCGGCCACAGGAACGGGTCGCCGAGAAACTGCCGCGACAGGCTCCAGAGCGTGTCGCCCGCCTTGACCGTGTACGACTCGGGCCGGGACGCCTGCGCCGGTGCCGCGATCGGCAGCACGGTGGCGAGCAGGAGTGCCACGGCCGCAGTGCGGCGGGGCAGGCGAAGTTGGCGCGGAACGGCTGGCTGCGTAGTCGTCGAACAAACCATGGGAGTCTCCCGCCGGCAAAGCGTGGTGGATCCGGGATGGCGCTGGTGGAGCGAGCGGAGCAATTCCCTCTTCGGCAAAGCAAGTTTCTCGCCACGGGTGGAAGGGGCCCTGAAGTGGGCCTAACACCCTGCCTGACCGGCACTTGGGCGGCGGGAGTTGAGCCCGCCGCGAGCCCGCGTCACCGCGAATGGCGGGAACCATGGCGCCGTGCGGCGCAGGCGCGGAACCAGCAGGGCATCAAACGGCCGCCGGCCGGTCCCCGAGACGGGGCCGGCCGGCGATCACGCACCACGGCAGCAGGCGGCCCCAGGCCGCGCGGCCGATCAGAACGGCAGGTCGTCGTCCTCGGCGTCCAGCGCTTCAGGGAAGTCCTCCAGCGACTCCTCCTTGCGCGGCGCCGACCCGCCGCCCGCCCCGGCGCCGACCTTGGACGGCGCATACGACTCCGATCCGTCGCTCTTGCCCGACAGCAGGATGAGCTCACGGCCGTTGATCTCCGTGGTGTACCGCGTCTGACC
>JBBQFA010000308.1:0-3183 GCA_038321515.1 Thermoleophilia bacterium
GCCCCAACGTCTCGCAGCATCTCGCGGTGCTGCAGCGCGACGGGCTCGTGAGACGCTCGCGTCAAGACGGCCGCGTTCTCTGGGAGGTGGTCGACCGGCGACTCTCCGACGCCTGTGCGCTCATCGACGAGATCCTCGGCCACGAGCTCGCGGCTCGCGCACATGCGCTCGAACCCGTCGCCATCGACACATCCAACTAGACGCGCCAGGAGCCCATATGATCGAGGTCAACGTCCACGCCTGCCCCCAGAACCACCCCTGCCCGGCGGTCCACTCGTGCCCCGTGGGCGCTATCGTCCAGGACAGTATCTACGAGGCACCGCGTATCGACCACGAGCTCTGCACCGATTGCGGCGCCTGCACCATGGCGTGCCGGGTCTTTTCGCTCGTCGGCGACGAAGTCGGCGTGCGCTGATGGCGACCTTGTACCTCATCTGCCGCGACTGCGATCACAGGTTCGAGCTCGTCACCCGGAGCGCCGTCCGCGAGAAGCAGAAGAGCTGCCCCGAGTGCGGGTCCAGGAACATCCGCCAGACCTTCGGCAGCTTCCTGCAGAACGGCTCGCTGTCGAACCCCGCCTGCGGCGCCCCGCAGCGCAGCAGCGGCTACGGCTGAGGCTGATGCCGCGGCGCGGTCGCGCCGCCTGACACATCGTCGAGAATCCGGGGCCGGATGCGGCACGATATCCTGAGCGTCCGGCCCCAGCCGTTTCATACCCTCATCCCCCGGGTACGCCGCGGTCATGGAGACCTCGGCCGACCACCTCAGCCTCGAAGCATTCATGATCGAGATGCGCCGCGAGCCGGCGAGTTCCCTCACGCACGAGCGACTCATGGAGCTCGTCCCCCGTCTCAGGTATGACGACGACCTGATCCTGAAGCACGCCGACTTCTGCGCCGAGCACTACGCCCGCAATCTCGTGTGCCGCACACCGGCCTTCGAGCTGCTCGTGTTGTGTTGGCGGCCGGGCCATGAGTCATCGATCCATGACCACGTCGGCTCGCTCAACGCGATCGGCGTGTTCGCCGGCGAGCTCACCTCACGCGTCTTCCGGCCGATGACCGGCAAGTCCTTCGGCACCGGCCCCGTCGAGATGACCGGCGAGCAGCGAGTGCAGCCGGGCCAGGGGTGGATCGGCGTAGACCGCGACGGGATCCACCAGCTCGCCAACACATCCGCTGAGGATCTCATCACCGTGCACGTGTACGCGCCGGCGCTCATGGAGCTCACCGTCTACTCCACCGACTCGGCGCAGGTCCAGCGGCGACCGCTGCGGTACACACTGGCCGACGACCTGGTCTAAGAGGGGGCACACGATGACTCTGCCGACACGTCCGCTCGGCTCGAGCGGCCTCGAGATCACCACCGTCGGATTCGGCTCCTGGGCGATCGGCGGTGGCGGCTGGTCCTTTGGCTGGGGCCCGCAGGATGACGAGCGCTCGATCGCCGCTATCCGGCACGCCGTCGACCTCGGCATCAACTGGGTCGACACCGCCGCGGTCTACGGACACGGACACGGCGAGGGAGTGGTTGGCCGGGCTGTGCGGGCCCTGCCCGCAGCCTCCCGGCCGCTCGTGTTCACGAAGTGCGGCCTGGTCTGGGACGACGCCAGCCCCATGACGCCGGCCCGGCGGATCGTCACGCGCGAGACCGTGCGCGCCGGGGCCGAGGACTCGCTACGCCGCCTCGGTCTCGACCGCATAGATCTCTTCCAGATCCACTGGCCAGATGGTGAGGGCGATGCTGTCGAGCCCGCGTGGGAAGAGATGCTCAAGCTGCGCGACGAGGGTCTGGTCAGAGCCGTTGGAGTCTCGAACTTCGACGCCGACCTGCTGGCGCGCTGCGAAGCGCTTGGCCACGTCGACTCGCTGCAGCCGCCGTTCTCACTCATCAGCCGCGTCACGGCGTCGACACTGCTGCCGTGGGCAGAGGCGCACGGCACCGGCGTGATCTGCTACAGCCCGATGCACAACGGGATCCTCACCGACTCGTTCAGCGCCGCGCGCGTGGCGGCGATGGCTGATGACGATTGGCGCCGCCGAGCGAACGCCTTCAACGAGCCGGCCCTCACCCGCAACCTGTCTCTGCGCGACGCCCTGCGGCCCATAGCCCAGGCGCACGACACGACCGTGGCGACTGTCGCGGTCGCCTGGGCGCTTGCCTGGCCGGGCGTCTCCGGCGCCATCGTCGGAGCTCGCGCGCCCGAACAGGTGAACGGATGGATCGGCGCGGCCGGCATGCGGCTCACGGATGGTGACCTCGAGGAGATCGCCGCGGCCGTCTCAGCGACCGGCGCCGGCGAGGGTCCGTCCCACCCGCGCCGCGACTGAGGCGCGGCGGACGGCTACTGCCTCAGTCCCTGTCTTCGACGAGAAGCGCCTGCCTGGAGAGTGCGCCGAGGAGTACCGATCGTAGGGTGTCGAGCGCCTCGATGACGCGCTCGTCGGCGAGCGAGTACCGCACGCTCGCCCCCTCCCTTTCGGTCGCGACCAGCTGACGCTCGCGCAGGACCTTCAGGTGGCGGGACACAGTGGGTTGGGGCACATGCAGCGCCTCTGCGATCTCGTTCACGTGCATCGGCCGCTCCCCCAGCGCGTACAGCATAAGGATGCGCTTGGGGTCGGCGAGAGCCTGGCAGATGTTTGCATGCAGGAGATTGACCTCCCGCTCGAGGGATTCATCCATGGATCACGCCCTGCCTCCCGATCCTTCAGCCGACACCAGTAGATGATACCTCCGGTCGACTTTCGCAAGCCAATGAGCACCGCGGTGCACGATTCTGCACATCGCTCCAGAATAGGCCGAGGGCCGCGGAAGACGCTGTGCCGTCCGCGGCCCTCGCCATCACGAGTTTCTGCCGTCTTCTGCTACTTGACGGTGAGCTTGCTGTGGCCGACCTTCGACTGCGCGTTGCCCGCAACGTCGGTCGCGTAGACGTAGAACTTGTACGTCCCCTTGGCGAGCCTGCACCTGAACTTCGCCGACTGCGACGCGTTGACGTTCTTGACCCCGACCTTGATCGTCTTGACGACCTTGTGGGCGCGGTTCTTGACCTTGATGACGACCGTCGCCGTGCCAGCGTTCGGCGCAACGTCGGTGACCTTGAACTTGAGTGTCGCCGTGCGGCGCCTGACGACCGAGGACCGCCACGCTCGCGTCCTCGGCTTCACGGTGTCGACGTTC
>JBBQFA010000309.1:0-3174 GCA_038321515.1 Thermoleophilia bacterium
ACCGCGGAGCGCGATCCCCTCGTCGGGGAGCAGCACGCCGTAGGCATCCGTCGCCTCGCGCTTGATGTCACTGAGCAGCGGGAAACCGAGCTTGCCGAAGTCGCGCTCGATCCAGGCGAGATGGCTGTGCTTGCTGTCGACGCTGGCACCGAAGACCTGGGCACCGAGTTTCTCGAAGTCGGCAAGCCGGGCTGAGAAGCCCCTGATCTCGGTCGGGCACACGAACGTGAAGTCGAGCGGATAGAAGAAGAGGACCACCCACTCGCCGGCGTGGTCGCTGAGCTTGACGTTGACGAATTCGCCGTCGAGGACGCCCTCGAGGGCGAAGTCGGGCGCGGGCTGACCTACCTGGACCATGTCACTCCTTCGCGCGGAGAGGCCGAGGGCGGCTGCGCCGCTCGGCCCCATGCTGTTCTCCTACGGTCGCTTCTGCGTCGCAGGGTACCCGCCAAATAGCGCACGCAAACTGTCCGGCTTCGGCGAAGCTGGTCGCCACTCACCGCAGGCCTCGCCCGCGGAACCGATTCCCGCACGGCGTGAACAATCCTCCTCTTCACTTCGTTTCGCTGCCGGTCGATACCAGTGAAGAGAGGTCTGTCTCGACGGTGGAGGGCTGCGCGATGAAACGACAGGGAGTACGGCACACGACGGTCCGAGGATTCACCTTCGCGATGGTCCTGGCCGTCGCCCTGCCCGCCCTGCTGCTCGTGGCTGCTGCGAGCCCGGCTCCGGCCGCGGCCGCCACCGTCTCCGGCACGGTCAAAGGGGGCGCCGGCTACCGGATCCTACTCGTGCAGGCGAAAGGTACGACCAGGCAGATGACGATCACAAAAGCGAGCGGCGCCTTCTCCATCCCGGGCGTCAAGCTCGGCAACGCGTCGCTACAGCTGGTCAACGCCGACGGCTCGTACTACGGGCCGGTCGTCTTGAAGGCCACCTCGACCAAGGCGTACGCCTTCATCAAGGGCGCCGGGAACCTCAAGCTCGGCACGGTGAAGCTGAAGGCCGGCTACGCGCTGACCGGCAAGATCAAGACCGGCAGATACCAGACCCTCGCCGCGTACACAGCGAAGGCGGTCAAAGGCAAGCCCATCGGCGTCGGCAAGCTCGGCCGCGTAAAGACGGCGAATCCGATGGGTCTCCGCGGCGCCGGCGCCGACCTCGACCTCGACGGCGTGATCAGCGCCTTTGACATCGACGACAACGGCAACCGCATCATCGACAACACCGACCGCACCCGCCGCGGCGGGAACCGGCCGACTGCCCGTGGATTCGGCACAGTGTCCGCGACCGCGCGCGCGGCGGAACCGCCGTCTCAGGAACTCGGGCCGCCCCCGATCAGTCCCGAAGGCTCGTTCTTCAGCTTCTCGCAGTTGTGGATGACCGGCGCACAGCAGGTCAACGCGAACATCGCCACGATAGCCGACCTCGACGGGCTGATCGCGCGGCTCCTGCCGACCCACCTCAAATGGGGCGGCCAATTCCCCTCGGGGGACTCCGCCCGGCTCGACGGCCTCGGCAACTCGTACATCCGCGAGCACACCGTGGACGGCGTGACGTATCCGCTCGTGAACGACGACTCGCCCCCGACCTACACGGTCGAAGGGCTTCTCAACCTCCCCGGCAACCCACGCCACCCCGGCGGTGGGGGCTTCACGCCCGGTGCACTGCCCTCCGAGATCGCCGCCGGCGACTCCTACGTGCTGGTCACCACCGACGGCGTCCGGTACCCCGCAACCCTCAACTTCGTCTTCAACACGGCACCGGCCGTGAAGTCCGTCCAGTTCGACGACGCCCCGGCGACTGAGGTCACCTACGACGAAAACGGTGTCTTCGTCGCCGACGACGGCCGGCCGACGGACGCCATGCAGTTCACCGTGCCCAAGAGTGCAAAGAGCCTCACGCTGACCATCTGGCGGCCGCAGCGCAAAGCGACGGTGGGCGAACCCTCGAGCGCCGGCGGCTGGGTCGACATGGGCGGCCTCTGGTACGGCGTGATCCTCAACGGCCCCCCGCAAGTGAACTGGCAGCCGGTCGGCACGAGCGACATCGTCGGCGCGATCACACCGGGCTTGGCCAACGGCAGCGCCATGCCCGTTCAACAGTGGGAAGGCGGCGTCATGGACCCGGCCGCGGATCAGCCGTCGAATGCCGCCAACACGATCTCGTTCACGCTCGACCTCGAGAAGTGCTGCTCTGACTGGTCGACGCTTCCGTCGGGGGCGTGGTTCGGGTTCGGCATCAGCGCGAGCACCGGCTACGCGGATAAGGCCACGATCGGACTCTGGTTCACGCTGGAGTAGCGCAGGATCACGCGCGGACGGGGCGGCGGCACCCCGCCTCCCTGGCGCGGACCTGGCTCGACCACGTCACGGATCTTCCCGGCCGGCCTGCCTGTGGATCCGCGCCACCGATTCGATGTGCTCGCCTTGCCCTGCGTCGCCTTCTTCGAGCGCCCGCTCGATCCGCGGCTCGGGGAGCAGCCAGAGCGCCGCGACCGCCGCGTAGATGGCGTAGGAGGCCCACGGCTCGACGAACGCCGCCGGGATGGCGATCGCGTAGAGGATCGGCGACGCCTTGCCCTTGAGGTCCCTCCCGATGGCTCGCGCCAGCAGCGAGTCCTTGCCCTGGCTGCGGATGATCGCACTCTGCAGGATGAAATACGCCACGGCAGTCAGCAGCAGTACGACACCGTAGACCGCCGTCGGCGTCGGGGCGAACTCGTTGCGGCCCATCCAGCCGGTCACGAACGGCACCAGCGAGAGCCAGAACAGCAAGTGCATGTTGGCCCAGAGCACCCCGCCGGTGATGCGTTCGGTGACGTACAGCATGTGGTGGTGGTTGTTCCAGTAGATGGCGAGGTAGACGAAGCTCAATACGTAGCCGATGAAGGCGAAACGGAGGTGCCAGAGGGCGTGAAGAGAGTCGCCACCCCGAACGTCGTGGGTGCCGGACACAGTCAACTCCAGCACCATGATGGTGATGAGGATGGCGATCACGCCGTCGGTGAACGCTTCTAGCCGGCTACTGGTCATTCTCACGCCTCCCGACGCTGCTTCGAGCGCCCGCCGCGGGCCCGGCTAGAGCTCCGGGAAGGCGCTCGCCGAGACGGTCTTGCTGTACTTGCTGGGCCCGCTGCCGAGCGTGACCGTCCAGTTGGTCCAATGGTTCGTC
>JBBQFA010000310.1:0-3149 GCA_038321515.1 Thermoleophilia bacterium
AGATGCTGAGCGAGCGGCCGTAGTCGCCACCCGTGCCGGTGCCGACGATGCCGAGCGCCGGGAGGTCGCCCGCCGCCTCGACGGCAGTGCCCGCCGTCCAGGCGGCGGGTGTGGCTGCCGCGGCACCCGGCGCGCCGGTCAGCAGTCCATTCACGATCTCGTTCAGCGTGCCGTCTCCGCCGAGCCCGCGCGTCTCGGTGACCTCGAGGTCACCGACTGCTTCGCGGATTGCGGCGACCAGATGTGTCAGGTCGCGGCCGGTGCGGCCGCTTCCCGCGGCGGGGTTGGCGATCACGAGGGGGCGCCGGTCGGCGCCGGGATCGGGCATCTGCATGCAGGGAACGTAGCAGACGCCGGGGCGACCGTCATGTCGGCGTGGGTGTGTCGCGCACAAGTATGGCGCCGGTCCCCGCCGCGAGGCGAGATCCGGCGCGCAGGGATTCGCCGCTTCGAGCGCAAACTAGGCCCTGATGGAGGCGACCACGACAGCGACGCGGGAGACCAGGGCAAACCAGTCCAAAGAGGTCGCCCGCATCGCTGCGTTCAGCGACGGCGTCTTCGCGTTCGCCGTCACGCTGCTCGTGCTGCAGCTGGAGGTCCCCAAGAGCGGCGATCTGGCTCACGAGCTTACCGCCCTCTGGCCCTTCTTCATCAGCTTCGTGATCAGCTTCTTCGTGATCGCCTCCTACTGGGTGAGCCATCATCGGCTCTTCGCGCTGATCGAGCGCTACGACGGCCGCCTGATCTGGCTCAACTTCCTCGAGCTGTTCTTCATCGTGCTCCTGCCGTTCACGGCGTCGCTCGTCGGCGAGCACGGCGACCAGCCTATCGCGCCGTCGCCGTCTCTTCGATCTCCCTTGCTCTCGTCGGCTTCGCCAGCACGGGCCTGGGTGCCTACGTCCTGGTCGGCCGTCGTCTCTGCTCATCGCAGGTGACGGAGCGCACCACGAAGTTCTACCTCTGGCGCGGTCTGGTCGTGGCCCTCGTCTTGCTCTTCTCGCTGCTCCTGCTGCCGTTCGGGACGGTGGCCGCGCAGGTCGCGTGGTTCTCGATCCCCGTCGGGCAGTACGTGGTGCGTCGTCGGTACGCCACCAAGGGCCAGGTCTAGACCTGGCTCCGCGCCGAGCCTCACGCGAGGTTCGCCCACTCTTCGCTCATGTCCCCGCAAGGATTGCCTATCTGGTGGGGCGGCTGGGCGTCTGGTATGAATGGGCGACAGCGATGAGGAGGCAGCCGCGTGGCGACCATCGACCGTCCGCCGATCGAGCCGCTCGAGCCGGCGTTCACCTTCACCTACCACTCGCACGAGCAGCTCGACCGCCTTAAGCAGGCGACGCTCGACATCCTCGAGACCGTGGGCGTCCAGTTCCAGAGCGACAAAGCGCTGGACATCCTGGCGGAGCATGGGGCGCGGGTCGACCGCCGGACTCAGGTCGCGACGTTCTCGCCGGAGCTCGTGCTTGCGGCGATGGCCAAGGCGCCGCGGCGGTTCGCCCTCGGCGCCCGTGATACCTCATGCGACCTCGCCGTCGGCGACGGCAGGACCTACTGCACCACCGACGGCTGCGGCGTCGAGATCGTCGACTTCGCGACGCGCGAGCGGCGCCAATCGACGAAGGCCGACCTGGCCGACGTCACGCGCCTACAGGATTATCTGTCGAGTATCTCGTTCTGGTGGCCGACGGTGAGCGCTGGCGACAAGGGCGAGACGGCGCAGCTGCACGAGCTCGACACCGGCTGGCACAACACGGTCAAGCACCTGCAGGGCATGGTGAACGGCGAGCGCGAAGCCCGCTACGCCGTGGAGATGGCGACGGTGATCGCGGGCGGGCCGGAGGAGCTTCGGCGCCGCCCCGTGATGAGCGACCTCATCGGCACGATCTCGCCGCTGGTCGTGGACAAGGACGGCATCGAGGCGGCGCTGGTGTTCGCCGCGGCCGGCGTGCCCGTGACCTTCGTGACGATGCCGACGCTCGGCACCACCGCACCGGCGACCAAGGCCGGTGCCTACGCGCTCGGCTCGGCAGAGCTGGTCGCCGCCTCCGTTGTGCTGCAGCTCGCCAGCCCCGGCGCGCCGGTGCTGCACTCGACCATGCAGAGCTGGGCCGACCCGCGCAGCGGCAACTTCGTCAGCTTTCCGCAGGACGGCCGCGCCCGGGCGCTCGGCACCGAGCTGGCGCACCACTGGGGCGTGCCCGCCGAGTCGGCCGCCTGTGGCACCGACTCGCCGGTGCCAGGCACCTGGCAGGCCGGCGTCGAGGAGGCGCTCGACTTCGTACAGGCAGCCCAGGAGGGCTCCGACCTGCTGCCGAGCATCGGGCTGGTCAACGTCTACACCCTCTTCTATCCCGAGCACATCATCCTCGGCGACGACATCTACCAGCGCGCTCGGCACGCCGTGATGGACATCGGACTCGACGACGAGGCCGTGGCGCTCGACGCCATCGCCGAGGTGGGGCCCGGCGGGCATTTTCTCGGCAACAAGCACACGCGCCGGCACATGCGGAGCGCGGTGCGGCCGGCGATCACGCACCAGGCCGGCCCCGACGGCGTCTTTCGCGACCCGCTCGAGGTCGCGCGCGAGAAGGCCGAGTGGATCTGGCGCGAGTACCAGCCGGAGCCGCTCGAGGTGGACAAGGCCGCCGAGCTCGCGAAGATCCTCGCGGCGGCGGACGCCGAGCTGCGCGGCTGAACGCCGGTCGCCCGGAGGCGTAGCCGAGGCGCTCGCGTGGAATGCTCCTCTCGTGGACCGACGAGAGGAGCATCATGGACGGCAACGGCAACCTTCGAGAGCGCGTGGACGCGGCGACCGGCGCACCTGTCGACATCGGCGCTGAAGCGCCGGACACGAGCGGTGAGGCCGCCGGCGCTGTCGCGGCACCCAGGCTGATCGGCATGGTGCGCGGCGGCGACGTCCACCTCGACCAGAGCGCCAGCGTGCTCACCACGGCGCGCGGCGGCGCCGAACTGCGTCAGAGTGCGTCGGTCGCCCTGGTCTCGGGCGGCGACACATCCCTGACGACGTCGGCTGCCGTGGTCGCGCCGGCGCTCGGCGACGTGCACCTGGAGAAGAGTGCCGCCCAGTGGGTGTTCTCCGCCGGCGACGTCCGCTTCGACAGGGGCGGGTGCGCCGCCGTTGTCGCCCCGAC
>JBBQFA010000311.1:0-3119 GCA_038321515.1 Thermoleophilia bacterium
GACCACGTCCGGGCGCAGGCCGAAGGCGCGGGTGCAGCCGCCGATGCCGGCGCTGATCGTGTGCGTCTCGTCGTTGATCAGCAGCGTGCCGGTCTCGTCGCACAGGTCGCGCACGGCCTGGAGGAAGCCGGGCTCCGGCGGCACGAGGCCGATGTTGGTCATCCACGGCTCCATGAGCACGCAGGCGACGTCGCGCGGCGCCAGAGCATCGCGCAGAGCCGCGGTGTCGTTGAACTCGACGACTTTGGTGGTCTGCGTAGGGTCGACCTGAGGGCCGACGTTGCCGGGTTTGGCCATCGGCCTCCCGTCGGGGCCGACGACGATGATGGTCTCGTCGACGGTGCCGTGGTAGCACTCGCTGAAGACGAGCACGTAGGGCCGCTTCTGCACCATCCGCGCCATGCGCAGCACCCAGCGGTTAGCATCGGTGGCGGTGAGTGCGAACTGCCAGTAGGGCAGCCCGAAGCGGCGCTGGAGCTCCGCGCCGACGACGATCGCGTCGTCGGTGGGCAGCATCGTCGTGGCGCCGGCCGGTGGTCGTGCCGCCGCCGGCCGCAGCGCTCACAGCGCTGCGCCCGAGCGTATAGTTCACTGTACGTTCAGGCAACAATGGAGCGGAGGGCGCGGACATGAACGGCGAGGGGACATCGACGTGAGGCGCGAGGAGTGGGCCAGGATCCGGCGCCGCGAGATGCTCGCCGCCTACTATCAGGTGCTCAAGGACGAGGGCCTGCAGGGTGCGTCGATCGCCAAGATCGCCAAGCTCATCGACGCGCCGCCGAGTCTCCTCATCCACTACTTCGGCACCAAAGAGCAGATGACCATCGAGTTGGTCGACTATCTGCTCGACGAGTATCGCCGGGGCTACGGCGACAGGCTGGCGGCGATCGCCGACCCCGAGGAGCGGCTCCTCGCCATCCTCGACACCTTTTTCGACCCCGAGTACCACCAACTGCTCGACGACAGCGTCTTCTACGCCTGCTTCTACGTGAGCCTGCGGCACCCGGCGGTGCGCACGAGCTTCGCTGCCCTGTACGAGACGTCGCTGGAGCTGGTCGAGAGCACGCTCATCGAGTGCATGGCCGTTGGCCACATCCCCGCCGACGACGCCCACGAGCTGGCGGTGACCGTCAAGGCTCTCGAAGAGGGCTATGCCTTCCTCATCGGCGGCGGCGCCGACGAGGACGCCAAGGCCGAGATGGGCGGCGCGCTCAAGAAGCGCGCGCTGCAGCTGCTCGGCCTCTCCGCCTCCGCCTGACCGCCGCCGCGGCTCCGGCTCCGGCGGCGTGCCGCCGCCATCCTCGGCGCGTATCCGGCCAAGGCAAACTTTCAAGGTTGCGCGGGGTGTTGCCGAAACCGTGTACGCAGTGTGCAATTCTTCGCACGTGGCCTGTGTGCCGGGGGGAGAAAGTTCGGCAGCCTAGGGCCGCACGAGGGGAGCCAACGGAGGTGGGACGTGAAAGGCAAGGCAGCGAGACTCGTTCTGATCGGGGCGGCCGTTCTTCTGGCGCTGGGGCTGGTGGCGTGCGGGAGTTCGAGCACGTCGGGTACGAGCAGTTCAGGCAGCCCGAGCGGCTCGCCACAGGCCACGAGCAGCCCCAAGGCGGCTGACAGCACCACCATCGTGCCGTCCACGGACCTGCCGGAGGTCCTGAGTGCGAGGGTCGGCGACACCATCAAGGTGCGGCTGAACAGCAACGCCAGCACCGGCTACCAGTGGACCACCCAGGATCTCAACGACGCGGCCGTCCTCAAGCAGGACGGCGAGCCTAAGATGATCGCTCCGAAGAGCAAGCTTGTGGGAGCGCCGGGCAAGACCGAGTTCACTTTTGTCGTCGAGCAAGAAGGCACAGACGAGGTCGGCTTCTGGTACCAGCCTCCGGGCGGCGGGCCGGCCGGCGCCACGTGGGCGCTGATCGTCCAGGCCGGTAAGGGCCACATCCCCGTCGACGTCGACGCCAGTGAGGACTTCACGGCCGAGACCGCCGAGCTGCGCACCGGCGACACCTTGGTCGTCAGCATCAAGCACGCCTCGAACGCGGGCCGGCACAGCTGGCAGATGATCGGCGGTTCACCGCAATTGAAGCTGCTCAACCAGAAGTACTCAGGCGGCACGCAGACCGTGACCTTCGCCGGCGCCTCGGCTGGGACCGGCACCCTCGTCATGGTGAACCGCCCCGGCGGCGACCCGCCGCTGCAGACGTACGCCATGCCCGTGTACGTGAAGACGCCAAAAGCGCCGATCACCCTGCAGTTGAACCACAACGACAACAACGAGAACCGCCTCGTCAAGGTCGGCGACACGATCCAGGTGCGTCTGCCCGACCAGCCGTCCACCGACTTTCAGTGGAAGTTCCAGAAGCCGAACGCCAAAGTCCTCAAGCAGGTCGGTAAGCCGAAGTTCTTCGCCAACAACAGCGCCATCGGCGCCAAGGGTACGATGGTCTGGACCTTCACCGTGGTCGGCGCCGGCAAGGCTCCGCTGATCGCCGACTACCAGCAGGTCCCGGCCCAGGCCATGCCGATCAAGACGTGGCAGGTGAACGTCGCCGCCAAGCCGGGCTTCACGCCCAAGACGGTCGAAGTCGTGGACACCTACCCGGCCGACACCGTGCACGTGATGCCGGGTGACCAAGTCAAGCTGAGCCTGAACGCGAGCGCCGGCGCCTGGACGGTACAGGGCGCCTCCAAGCAGCTGGTCGCCTCGAAGCCGGTCACGCAGGGATCCAAGACCACCGTCGTCTTCAAGGTCGAGAACCACGGCATCGCCACGGCGGTGCTTCTCGCTAACGCCTCCGGCAGCTTCCCGTCGCAGGCCTACGCCTTCTCGGCGACCGTGGGCACGGGCAAAGCGCCGATCACGGTGGCCGCGGCCGAGCGTCACGCAGTCAAGCCCATCGCGGTCAAGGTGGGGCAGACGTTCGACATCGCCCTCGAGAGCAACACGGCATCCACAGGTTACGCGTGGACGACCGCGAACATCGTCACTACCGGCGTGATCGAGCAGGTCGGCGACCCGACGATCATGCCGCCGTCCACCGATCTGCCCGGCGGTTCGGGCACGACACTCATGCACTTCAAGGCCGTCGGGGCCGGCACTGCGGAGCTGGTGCTCCTCA
>JBBQFA010000312.1:0-3118 GCA_038321515.1 Thermoleophilia bacterium
AGGAAGGCTCGGCGGATGTCGAGGCGCGCCATCGTCCAGGTCATGGGGATGTACGAGCCGACCATGAGCGATGGCAGCGGCGGGGTCATGTAGAGTGGACCGCGGGCCGCGTCCTCCTTGAGCTTCTCGCTGACGACGAGGAAGTGCAGGTACTCGTTGTCCTTGGCCTCGCGTCCCCACTCCATGATGGCGCGCGCCTGCTCTACGAGTTCGGCGTCCTCCTCGTGCCGCCTCATGCGCGCATACTCGCGGTTCTCCCAGGAGCGGTACGGGATCGGGGCGAGGGCCTCGACGAGCTTCGCCTTGGCGAGCGTCGTCTCCTTGCCCGCGAGCATGTCCATCGAGCGGAAGAAGAAGCGGGCCATCGCCGAGTACTCGTAGCGGGGACGTGCCCGGGAGGCCTGCTGCTCCTTCTTGAGATCGATCCTCATCTGTTCCACCACTTCCTCCTCTCGTCGCACACAGGTCAGCATCCCCGGGCAGCTTCATGGAGCCAAGTCGCCCGAAGAGCATCGACTTCTGATGCCCCCACTCCAGCGCGGACAAACCCTTCACCAAGCGCGCGTACTTCGCGCGCGGTCAGTCCAGCGCCCACTCCCTCACTCGCGAAGCCGGGCCAAGTGGTGGGGCACATGAGCCTACCCGGCGGGTTGCACCGATTCCCGACCGGGTAGAACGCCGGCATGCTCGCCCAATCGGTCGCCACCGTTCTCCGCGCCCGTGGACTGACCCGACCTCGCAGGAGCCGCGCATGGATCTCACGGCCGTCATCCTCAACTGCACCCTGAAGAAGTCGCCGGAGGTGTCCAACACCGAGGCCCTCATCGAGAAGGTCGTCGCCCTGATGGCCCCGCTCGGCGTCGCCAGCGAGGTCATCCGCGTCGTCGACCACCACATCCCCTTCGGGGTCGAGTCCGACCTCGGCGAGGGCGACGACTGGCCGGGCATCTACGAGAAGCTCAAGGCCGCCGACATCGTGATCATCGGCACGCCGATCTGGTTCGGCGTGCGCGGGTCGGTGGCGCAGCTCGTCATCGAACGGCTGGACGGCAGCTACAACGACGGCGATCCCGTGACCGGCCAGTTCCCGCTGTACGGCAAGGTCGCAGGGGTGATCGTGACCGGCAACGAGGACGGCGCCCACGACGCCGCCGGCACGACGCTGTTCAACCTCAGTCACCTGGGCTGCGTCATCCCGCCCAACTCCGACACCTATTGGGTCGGCGACGCCGGCCCCGGCCCCAGCTACATCGCGGCCGGCGGTGACCGGCACCTCTACACCAACAAGACGGCGCGCTACCTGGCGCACAACGTCACCTACATGGCGCGGCTGCTGAAGGCTAACCCCATCCCGACGAACCTGAACGTCCTGATCGAGGAGGCGAAGCAGGTGAGCCGGTGACGGGCGGCTCCGCATCCGGCGCCGCGGCGCCGGCGGCCGCCTCCTCTCCGCTCGAGGCATACGGGCTGATCGGCGACACGCACAGCGCCGCGCTCGTCTGCCGCAACGGCTCGCTCGACTGGCTCTGCCTGCCGCGCTTCGACTCGCCGGCGTGCTTCGCGGCCCTGCTCGGCGACGAGCGCAACGGGAGCTGGCAGCTGCGGCCGGCCGGTGAGCTGATCCACGTCACGCGCCGCTACCGCGGCGACACACTCATCCTCGAGACCGAGTTCGAGACCGCGGAAGGCGCGGTCCGCCTCGTCGACTGCATGCCGCCCCGCCAGCGCTACCCGCGCGTCGTCCGCCAGGTCGTCGGGCTGCGCGGGAGCGTCGCCATGCGCATGGACCTGCGCATCCGTTTCGAGTACGGCAGCGTCGTGCCGTGGGTGCGCCGCGCAGGCGACGCGCTCGTCGCCGTCGCCGGGCCCGACGCCCTCGAGGTCCGCGCCGGCGTCCCCCTCGAGGCCGCCGACCTGAAGCACGCGGCCAGGTTCACCGTGAAAGCGGGCGAGAAGGTCGACTTCGCGCTCACCTGGCATCCGTCCTACCGGCCGGCGCCTCCGCCGGTCGACGTCGCCTCGGCGATCGCCGACACCGAGGCGTGGTGGCGAGACTGGGTGGGACGATCGACCTATGACGGCGCCTGGCGCGAGCCGGTGATGCGCTCGCTGATCACGCTGAAGGCGCTCACCTATGCGCCGACCGGCGGCATGGTCGCCGCGCCGACCACATCCCTGCCCGAGCAGCTCGGCGGGGTGCGCAACTGGGACTACCGCTACTGCTGGCTGCGCGACGCCTCGCTGACACTGGAGGCGTTCATGGCGGGCGGCTACGTCGACGAGGCGGTCGCCTGGCGGGAGTGGCTGCTGCGAGCGGTCGCTGGCGACCCTGACGACCTGCAGATCATGTACGGGGTCGCCGGCGAGCGCCGACTGGCCGAGTACGAGCTCGACTGGCTCGCCGGCTACGAGGGCTCGCGCCCGGTGCGCGTCGGCAACGCCGCCGCCGGGCAGCTGCAGCTCGACGTGTACGGCGAGGTGATGGCGGCGATGGACGCGGCGCGCCGGCTGGGGATGCCGCCCGACCGCGCCGCGTGGCGCATCCAGCGCCACGTGGTCGACTGGCTCGAGTCGAACTGGCGCGAGCCGGACGAGGGCATCTGGGAGGTCCGCGGGCGGCGGCGGCACTTCACGCACTCGAAGGTCATGGCCTGGGTGGCGGCCGACCGCGCCGTCCGCGCGGTCGAGGAGTCGGGCCTGGACGGCGATGGCGCGCGTTGGCGACGGCTGCGCGCCGATATCCACGAGGAGGTCTGCCGCGAGGGCTACGACGCAGCCCGCGGCACGTTCACGCAGTCCTACGGCTCCGAGGCTCTCGATGCGTCGCTTCTGCTCATTCCCCGGGTGGGGTTCCTGCCGGCGAGTGACCCGCGCGTCGCCGGCACCGTCGACGCCGTGCAGCGTGAGCTCTGCCGCGACGGGTTCGTGCTGCGCTCCGTGCCGGACGAGCGCTCGGCCGACGGCTTGCCCGCCGGCGAGGGCGCCTTCCTCCCCTGCAGCTTCTGGCTCGTCGACGACCTGGCGCTGCTGGGCCGCCGCGACGAGGCGCTGGCGCTGTTCGAGCGGCTGCTCGCGCTGCGCAACGACCTCGGACTGCTCTCGGAGGAGTACGACGTCG
>JBBQFA010000313.1:0-3118 GCA_038321515.1 Thermoleophilia bacterium
TCCATGCGCACGGGCTGCTCGACGAACTCAGGGCCGTAGGGCTCGAGCAGCTTGATGGCGCGCACCGCGGTCTTCGCGTCCCACCAGCCCTGGTTGGCGTCCACGGTGATGCGCGCGTCCGGGCCTGCGGCCTCGCGCACCGCGGCGACGCGCTGCTCATCGCGCTCCGGCACGTCGCCGACCTTGATCTTGAAGACGGCGATGCCCTCGGCCGCCATGGCCCGAGCCTTCGCGGCCAGTGACTCGGGCTCGTCCCAGCCGAAGGCGATGACCTCCATGAGGCCGTCCCGCACGCGGCCGCCGATGAGATCGTGGAGCGGCCGCCCGAGCGCCTTGCCCTGCAGGTCCCAGAGCGCCATCTCGACCGCCGCCTTGGCCGCCTGGTTGCCGACCGTGTACAACTCGCGGTCCCAGGTGTGGTGGATGGCCTCGAGGTCGAAGGGGTCCCTGCCGAGCACCGACGGCGCAAGATACTCGCCGATCACGTCCTCCACCGTCCACAGCGTCTCGCCGGTGAACTCGTAGGCCGGGCACGCCTCGCCGATGCCGGTGATGCCGTCGTCCGTCTCCACGCGCACCAGGTCGCAGGGACCGTAGGCCATCGCCGAGGAGGCGATCACGAATGGCTCCTCCATGGTCAACTCGAGCGTGTCGACGTGCACGGCGGTGATCTTCATGAGCGGCGCTCCGTGGCGGCGGGAAGGCGGGTCGCCCCAAGTCTACGCCATGGGTGAGCGCCGCAGCGGGTCCTTGACCGGCCTCCCGAGTGCGTCCTTGTCCAGGCCCCACGGCGGCCATATCATCGGGCCGCCGCCACCCCACGCCCACGAGCGCCCGCCAACGCGAGGAGAGCGTCGATGACCAGCCCTATCGAGTTCGAGAGCCACACCGAGACGGCCGGCTTCTTCAGCCCACTGGAGGGCATGGAGTTCGCCGAACAGACCATCGAGGTGCGCACCGACCCGCTCACCGGCATGACGGCCGTGGCCTCCGCGGGTCTTGCCGAAAAGGAGGAGATGTTCCTCGGCAAGACCGACTGGGCGTACACCGAGGAGCTCGTCGCCAGGAGCCGCGAGGGCTGCTTCTTCTGCCCCGAGAAGGTCCTCGAGGCGACGCCGAAGTACCCGGACGAGCTGCTGCCCGGCGGCCGGCTCGAGCTTGGCCGGGCGCTCGTCTTCCCCAACCTGTTCCCTCTGGCCGGCGTGCACGCCGTGGTGACGTACCCGCAGAAGCACTTTCTTCGGCCCAGCGAGTTCACGCCGGACCTGCTGGAGGAGGGGCTCGGCGCGGCTCTGGACTTCGTGCGCCGCGCCGAGCGCTACTACCCGGACATGGCGCACATCGAGGTGTCCTGCAACCACATGCTGCCGGCCGGAGCCAGCCTCGTGCACCCGCACCTGCAGGTGTTCGGCGGCGAGGGCGTGCCGTGGCAGGTCGAGCTGTACTGGCGCCGCTCGGCCGAGTGGCTGGCGGCCCACGGCACGAGCTACTGGCGGACGCTTGTCGACCAGGAGATCGAGCTCGGTGAGCGCTCGATCCACAGCGAGGCGGGCGCTCATTGGCTGGCGCCGTTCGCGCCCACCGGCGGCCGCGAGGTGATCGCCGTGGCGCCCGATGTCGACCGTCTCTCGCATCTGGACGACGATCACGTGCGCGTCTTCGCGAGCGGTCTCTCCAAGGTACTCGCCTGGTACGAGGACGAAGGCCTCTCGGCGTTCAACTTCACGCTCTTCGGCGGGCCGCTACGCGGCCACGAGCCGGGCTTCCCGGTGGTGCTGCGCGTGATCGCCCGCACTGCCTTCAAGCGCGACTACCGCACCGACGACTACTTTCTCCAGAAGCAGCTCGGCGGCGAGCTCATGTTCGCCTCGCCCGAGCAGATGGCGCAACGACTGCGCGGGATCTTCGCCGGCTGACCCGTGCGGCCGCCGGCTCCACGATGCCCGGCGTCGGCTTGCCCGGGAGCGCGGAATGCAGCATACTTCTGACTCCCCCGAGGGGGACCGCGTGGGGCATTAGCTCAGCTGGGAGAGCGCCTGGATCGCACCCAGGAGGTCAGCGGTTCGATTCCGCTATGCTCCACCACTTCTCTCGCTTCGCGGCTCCTCGTGCGTCACTCCTCCGCCCCGTCGTCGATGTCGATGTCCGTCAGCTGCACCATCGGCGCCTCAGGGTCGAACTGCACCAGCATCGAGCCGCACTGCGGGCAGATCGGCTGCGGCGCGTCGGTGTTGAACTCGTCGCTGCAGCTCAGGCAGGTGGCCGAGATGGCCCGATGCTCGAAGTGCAGCGCGGCGCCCTTGAACATCTCGCTGTCGTCCGTGAGCATCTCGAAGTACATCTCGATCGAGTCCTGGGTGAAGTCGGCGGCCGGTGTCATGGCGACGTAGAGGCCCGCCACTTTGCGGGCGCCGTTGGCGGCCGCCACCTCGCGGGCCGTGTCGATGATCCCTTGCGTGATCCCCAGTTCGTGCACGGCACTGCCCCCGTCTCTGCGGTCGTCGGCCCGGCTCATCTGCTCACCCCAGTTCTACCACGCCCGGCGTATTCTCGTGTGCAGGTCAGGCGGGAGGGGCCGGCAGGCCCCGGAACGGAGGCTCCGGCAGATGGCAGGCGAGATCGAGTTCACCACCAACTACAACGACCTCAGCACCGACAACGGCTTTCAGTTCGAGTTCACGTGCAACCGCTGCGGCAACGGCTATCGCACCGAGTTCGACACCTTCGAGCTGAGCACCGCGACCAACGTGCTTGGGGGCGCAGGCAGTCTCCTCGGCGGTTTCTTCAGCCAAGGGGCCGACATCGCCCAGCGCGCCAAGACCGCCGCCTGGGAGAAGGCCAGCGACAAGGCCTTCAGAAAGGCGAGCGAGGACATCCGCCCCAAGTTCGTGCAGTGTCCGCGCTGCAGTGCCTGGATGCGCCGCGAGCAGTGCTGGAGCGAGAAGAAGGGCCTGTGCAAGCAGTGCGCCCCCGATCTCGGCGTCGAGATGGCCGCCGCCCAGGCGGACAAGTCCGTCGAGGAGGTGTGGGCGCACGCCAAGATGGCCGAGGAGGACAAGCACCTCACCGAGGCCGACTGGCGTGAGGGCATCACGGCGTCCTGCCCCAAGTGCGGCGC
>JBBQFA010000314.1:0-3057 GCA_038321515.1 Thermoleophilia bacterium
GGATGCCAAGGGTACGCCGATCATCGTCGTCTACAGTTCCGAGGCGCCGCTCACGGTCGCCGACAAGGCGGCCATCGGCGCCGGTGAGGCGTGGCTCAAGAGCGGCGCCGAGCCGATCAACAACGCCCGCATCGAGTACTCGCCGGACGGCAAGGGCGCGCTCATCTTCGCCAGCCTGAACGGCAACCCCGGAGACGCCGCCTTTCGCGACTCCGTCCAGGCGATCGGCGACCACTTCGGCGAGACCGTGGGTGACATGCAGGTACGCGTCACCGGTCCCGGAGGCCTGATCACCGACGTCTACCGCATCTTTCTGAACGCCGACGTCAAGCTGCTCCTCGGCACCGTGATCCTCGTCCTGGTGCTTCTGCTCGTCATCTACCGCTCGCCGGTGTTGCCCTGGGTGCCGCTGGTCACCGTGGGGTTCGGCTACTTCGTCGCCGGCGGCATCCTCGCGCAGATCGCGACGGCGCTCGACATCACCCTGTCGGGCCAGGCCACCTCGCTCATGGTGATCCTTTTGTTCGGCGCCGGCACCGACTATGCCCTGCTGCTGATCTCGCGGTATCGCGAGGACCTGCGCCGCGAGCCGGATGCGCGTGTGGCGCTGGCGACTGCCCTCGAAGAGACGTGGGAGGCGATCGCCGCCAGCGGATTGACCGTCACCCTGGCCGTGCTCACGCTCCTGTTCGCGAACTACGGCGACTACACGTCGTTCGCGCCGGTGCTCGGTATCGGCGTCTTCGTCACCCTGATCGCCGGGCTCACCCTGATGCCGGCGCTGCTCGCCGTGCTCGGCCGCCGCGCCTTCTGGCCGCGCGTGCCGCGCACCGGCGACGAGACGCGGCACCGCACCTGGGAGCGCATCGCGGAGCGGGTGGCCGCGGCGCCGAAGCGGGCCGCGGTGGTCGTCGCCGCCATCCTCGTCGTTCTCGCGATGGGCTGCCTCTTCTACAGCCCGCGCTTCAGCTTCACCGAGGACTTTCTCAAGGACATGCCGTCCAAGCAGGGCTACGCGCTGCTCGAGAAGCACTTTCCCAAGGGTAGCCTGGCGCCGACGACGGTGCTCATCAAGGCGCCGCAGGCGCCGCCCGAGTTCGTCACCGGCATGATCGTCGGCGCCCTCAGCAAGAGCCCGGGCGTCGCCGCCGCCTTCCCCACCGGCACGGCCGACGGCGGCAAGCTGCTGAGCTTCCAGGTCATCCTCGAGGGCGATCCCTACTCCAAGCAGGCGCTGGAGCAGATACGCGACCTGCGCACCACGGCCCGCAAGGCGGCCGCCGCCGGCAACGGGGTGGCTCTGGTCGGCGGGCCCACAGCCATGCAGGCCGACACCTGGGCGCTCAGTAACCGCGACACGATCGTCGTGGCCGTCATCGCCCTGGTCGTCGTCGGCGTGATCCTGGCGCTGCTGTTGCGCGCCATTGTGGCGCCTCTCTATCTGCTCGCCACGAACCTGCTCTCGTACCTCGCCGCGCTCGGGGCCACCATCCTCATCACCGAGAAGCTCTTCGGCTGGGAGCGCATCAGCTACCGGATACCGCTCTACATGTTCATCTTCCTGGTGGCGCTGGGTAGCGACTACAACATCTTCATCACGACGCGGATCCGCGGCGAGGCCATGCTCCACGGCCTGCGCGACGGGACCGTGAGGGCACTGTCGGCGACCGGCGGCGTGCTCACCAGCGCCGGCATCATCCTCGCCGGCACCTTTCTGATCCTTCTGTCGCAGCCGGTGAAGGATCTCGCGGAGATCAGCATCGGCGTGGCTCTCGGAGTGCTCATCGACACGTTCCTCGTGCGCACCGCGCTGGTGCCGGGGCTCACGCTGTGGATCGGGCCCAAGGCCGGCTGGCCGGGGCCGCGGTGGACGAACAAGGTCGGCGCGGATGACGCGGCCGGCGCGCCGGCCGCGGGAGCCGGCGGCGAGGAAGACGCCACGCAGGAGGCGTGACGACGGAGCTCGACGGTCGGAGGCAGCCGGCGGAGCCTGCCTGACCGGCGCGCCGCTACAGCTCGCTCAGCGGCAGTGACGCAGGCTCGTCACCCAAAGGCAGCCGGTCGTCGCCCTGGCACACGCGGGTAGCCTGGAGCGACCGCATGGAGGTCGACGCCGGCGACGGAGCAAGTAGGCCCTTGAAGAGGCGTTTGCCGAGTCCTCGTGCGATCTTGCCAAACGAAAGCAAGATTCCAAGGTCCGAGGCCGACGGGCGCAGCCCACTCGGCCTGCTCACCGGCAGACGCAGCAGGCCGCGGCGTCTCGCCTGTCAGCTGCGCAGCGCCGGGAAGAGGATGACGTCGCGGATACTGGGTGCCCCGGTAAGGATCATCACCAGACGGTCGATGCCCATTCCGAGGCCGCCGGTCGGCGGCATGCCGTGCTCCATCGCCTCGAGAAAGTCCTCGTCGAGCCGGTGCGCGGTCTCGTCACCGTCGGCGAGATCCTGCATCTGCTGCATGAAGCGCTCGCGCTGGTCGTCGGGGTCGTTGAGCTCACTGAAGGCGTTGCTCAGCTCCATGCCGGCGATGAAGCCCTCGAAACGCTCGACGAAGCGCGGGTCGTGCGGTGTCTTCTTGGCGAACGGGCTGGTCTCGAGCGGGTGCTCGGTGATGAATACCGGCTGGATGAGCTTGGGCTCGACGCACGCGCTGAACAGCTCGTCGACCTGGGCTCCCCAGGCGGGCGCGAGCGAGACGGTCTCGTCGAGTCCCTTCGCCTTGATCGCCGCCTGCAGGTCGCCGACGGTGCGTGCGTCATCGGCGCCGATGTCGATGCCGGTCTCGGCCTCGATGGCCGTGCGCATCGTGAGGCGCGGCCACGGCGGCGTCAGGTCGATCTCCTGGTCGCGGAAGGTGACCTTGAGGTCGCCGACGGCGCGAGCCGCCTCGGCCGTCATCGCTTCGACCATCGTCATGACGTGGTTGTAGTCGACGTAGGCCTCGTAGGTCTCGAGCATCGTGAACTCGGGGTTGTGCTTGAAGCTCACGCCCTCGTTGCGAAAGTCCTTGCCCATCTCGTAGACGCGGTCGATGCCGCCGATGATGCAGCGCTTGAGG
>JBBQFA010000315.1:0-3029 GCA_038321515.1 Thermoleophilia bacterium
GAACGTGAGCGTGGTGCGAAAGAGGCCGGGGTCGAAGGCGCGGTGGTTGCCGTAGCGGGTCGGGATCTTGAGGGTGCGGGAGCCATCGTTCACCGAGACGCCGCCGGCTCGTCGCGCAAGGTAGCCGTATTGGTCGAGCACCGAGTAGCTCACTGTGGCGCCGCCCGAGATGTCGGCGAGGGCGAAGCGCACCCGGACCGGCTGTGTTTGATGAAGGAGCGACGGTCGCAGGCTCAGGTCGCGGATCACCGGCGGCTGCGTGTCGACCTTGACCGTCAGGGACTGCGGGATCTCGGTGCGGCCGTCGACGTCCACCGACCAGTAGGTGAGCGTGTGGATGCCGTCGTTGTCGTGATCGCGCGGCGCCCTCACGAGCACCTCGGTGCTCGCGACTGGGGCGCCGCCGTCGACCTGCACGAACGTGTCGGCCACAGGCGCCGTCTCGCCGGTCGCGATGAAGGTCACGGTGACCGGGCCGGCGTGCCAGCGTGCGTCGGCGCCGGTGGCGACGGTCACCGGAGGCGCGCCGTCGCTCGGGGGGGCCGGCGAGGGCGAGCGGCGTGCCGCCTGGTCGCCGGCCGCCTGGTCGTAGCCGTCGGCGCCGGTGGCGAACGCGCTTGCCGGCGCCGCCATGAGCATCAGTGCAGCTCCCACAAGAGCGAATGCCCGCCACATGGCCCCTCCCCCATCGTCAAGTCCGGTCAACGCGGCAACGCTACACCCCGCTTCGCAGGCGCGCTCAGTCCTGAGCGAGGCGGTGCAGCTTCTCGAAGCTCAGGATCTCGATGAGCCGGTGGTCGCTGCTCATGCGGACCACCTCGGCGCGCTTGAGGCGGTCAAAGGTGCGGCTGAGGGTCTCGGGGACGGTGCCGAGTCGGGAGGCCAGTTCACGTTTGCTGGTCGGCAGGCTGATGACGCGGGGCCCGTCGGGCCGGGCGGTCAGGGCGGCCCCTTCATGCGCGGCGGCTGGCTCGAGCTGCTCGTCGGCGCGCGCCAACAGGTACCTGGCGAGGCGCGCCGGCACCGGCAGCAGCAGCTCCTCGACGCGGCGGTTGAGCAGGCCGAGCAGGTGCGCCATCGCGGCCAGCAGGTTCACGGCGAGCTGCGGCTCTGCGAGCAGCAATGCCAGGGTCTCCTCCTTGTCGAAGCGGTAGATGAGACAGTCGGTCATCGTCTCGGTGCTCGACGGATACGACTCGTGAAAGAGCGCCGCTTCGGCGAAGGTCTGGCCGGCGTCGACGTGGCGGACGGTGGCGCTGCGGCCGTCGCGCAAGAGCTTGAAGACTTTGAGGCGCCCCTCGGCGAGCAGGAAGAAGGCGCTCGCCGCGTCGCCCTGCAAAAAGAGCGTCGTCTCGGCGGGCAGGCGCTGCGGCTGGGCAACGGCGGCGAGCCGCTCGAGTTGGTGCTCGTCGAGGCGCTTGAAGAGAGCGGCGGCGCGCAGGTCGGCGAGCGTACGGTCCGGCGAGAGACTCATGCCGGTCAGTATATCGGGGAGCGGCGCGAGTGCGGCGGCGAGGAGCGCCGCCGGTCTCGCGCCGCCTCACCCGCGCCGCCGGTCTCGAGCTAGGCCCTCACCCTTGTGCGGGCACGCCGCCGCCGGCCAGGTCCGGGTCGCTCGGCAAAACGACGATCGCCGCCGGGCCCTCGACCGGGCACTTGTACTCGCAGATCCCGCAGCCGATGCAGCGGCTCGCGATCACCTTGGGCCGCGAGAGGTAGTCCTGGCTGCCGTTGGCGCGGGTGATGAGACGCTGCCCGCCGAGTTCGATCGCCTTGTCGGGCACCGGGCACATCTCCTCGCAGACGATGCAGGGCGTGTCGGCCGCCCAAGGCAGGCAGCGGTTCCGGTCGATGACGGCGACGCCGAGCACCTTCTGGCGCTTCGCCGTCAGGGTCAGGAGTGGGATGGCGCCCGAAGGGCACACCTGGCCGCAGGCGCTGCAGGCGTAGTCGCAGTAGCCGAGACGCGACTTGAGTACCGGGGTCCACAAGCCCTCGAGCCCGGCTTCGCCGAGCGAGGGCTGCAGCCCGGAGGTCGGGCACGCCTTCATGCACTCGCTGCAGCGCAGGCAGCGCGAGAGAAAGCGGCCTTCGTCCTGGGCGCCCGGCGGGCGTATCAGCCCCGGGCGTTTGAACGCTCGCGCGACGCCGGTGCCGAGCAGGACGGCGGCTCCAAGGCCGGCCGCCGCCGCCAGCACGACCTCGCGGCGGCCCGGGTCGTAGGGCGCCCACGGCCCGGGGCGGTGCGCCACACCGAAGGCCATGGCGCCTGGCTTTGGGCAGGCGACGAGGCAGTCGAGGCACATCGTGCACTCGGAGCTGACGACGCGGGCGGGCGCAGGTTCCGGTGGTGCGGCGCTGGTCGCAGCTGCCATCACCTCGATCGCGTCGACTCGGCAGGCCCGGGCGCAAGCGCCGCACGAGTCGCAGGCGTCGCCGACGACCGGGCGCAGCACCTGGACCTTGGAGACGAGGCCCAGCAGCGCGCCGAGGGGGCACAGGTAGCGGCACCAGAAGCGGTCGGCCAGCGCGCCCAGCAGGATGATCGTCAGCAAAATGAGAAAGAGCCCGACCGCCTGCTCGTACCGCGGCTGGATCGTCGGCAGCACGCTGCCGCGAAAGCGATCCTCGACCCAGGTGACGAGCCCGACCGTCGGGCTCCACGTCATGCCGGCGCGTTCGAGGGCGTCGACGACGTACACGAAACCCGGGATCGCCGACGTGGTAGCGGTGCGGGTCAGCAGGGAGATCGGGTCGAGGACGAGGAACGTCAGGTTGGCGAGCGCCGCCAGCAGAACGACGGCTCCCAAGACGACGTACTTGACGCGGCGGAGGGCCGGGGGCACGCCCCCGGCGAGCCGCCGTGCGGAGCGGAAGCGGAACCAGCCGAGCAGCGTGCCGAGCGGGCAGATCCAGCCGCACCAGTAGCGGCCGACGAGCACGGTGAGCCCGACGGTGATCAGCGCCAGGCCGAAGGGAGGCAGCCAGGCGCGCGCCGAGAGCATGGTGGCCAGCGCCGCCAGCGGGTC
>JBBQFA010000316.1:0-3021 GCA_038321515.1 Thermoleophilia bacterium
CACGACGACCTCGAAGTCACGGATGTCGAGCAAGACCTCGACGATCCGGCGCGTGAGCTCGTCTGACTTGTTCGAGAACACCGCCAGCTTGACGTCCTCCGCCTTGAGCCCGCGGACCAGCTCGGTGGCGCCGTCGTAGACCCGCGTCTTGACCAGCGAGTGCTGGCCGTAGTCGGCGATCATGCGCCCGTAGCAGCGCGCGACCGTCTCGGCGTCGCGCTTCTCCGCCGGCAGCGACTCCGCGACCAGGTCCCGGATGCCATGACCGATCAGATACTTGTACGCCGCGTAGCTGTGCTCCGGAGCCCTCTCGGCGACGAGGACCCGATTCATCGCATCGGCGATGTCCTCGAGCGTGTCCACGAGCGTGCCGTCGAGGTCGAAGATGACGCCGTCGTACTCCAAAGCCGGCCGCTTGATGATCAGAACCGCAGCCGGACGCCGCGCCCGGTGGCGTCGCCGCCTCCCGCGACCGGCTCGCCGACATCGTCGAAGATCTCGTAGCGCATCTCCGACGCGAAGGTGGCGCCGCCTGCGGCGATGGTGATGGTCTCGGTGAACACGCCGCGACCTGCCGGCGGCCAGCCGCCGCCGGAGGTGATGGCCTCCACCTCTGCCGGCGGGCTGGTCGGGTAGAACTCGTACTTGGCCTCGAAGCGGTCGGGTCCGACTCTCCGCCAGATCCCGTAGGCCGGAGGCACCGGCGGCGCGGCGTCGTAGTTCGACGACTCGGTCATGGTCCCGCCGGCGTTGAAGACGTACATGAACTCGAGATCGCGCACGGCGGCAAAGTCGCCATCGCGGAAATCGAGCCTCGCGCGCCACTGACCCACGAGGTCGAGGGCCTCGGGGCCGACGCCGTCCGCGGCCGGCGGTATCTGATCTGTCATCGTCACTCCCTTCACGCACAGCTACAGTCCACGGCGCGAGGCCAGACGCGTCGCCGCGCCCCGACCTTACACCAACCGCGCCGACCTGCCTGTGGGTAATGGAGCAGCCGACCGATACTCGCGCAACGCCGGGCTTTCGCTCTATCATGGGCGGCGGAGCTACCGCGTCGACGGCGGCGCGGGCCGGGGACCTGAGCGAACACGACAAGGAGCGGCGAGTGGACTTCTACAGGGGCAAGATTCTGCGCGTGGACCTGGGTGCGATGACCGCGTCGGTCGAGCCGCTGCGCATGGACTGGGCGGAGCTGTACGTGGGCGGCAAGGGTCTGCTCTTCCGATACCTCCTCGAGGAGGTCGCGCCTGGGCTTGACCCCTGGTCGCCGGAGAACCCGTTGATGTTCTTCACAGGCCCCTTCGCCGGCACCGGGGTCTCGACCTGTTCGCGTCTGGTCGTCGGCTGCAAGAGTCCTCAGACGGGCACGATCCTCGACTCCTACGTTGGCGGTTCGTTCGCGCCCGAGCTCAAGTTCGCCGGCTACGACGCGATCATCATCACCGGGCAGGCCGCCGAGCCGACGCTCGTGTGGGTCAAGGACGACGTCGTGGAGTTGCGCTCCGCGGCGCCCTACATGGGCATGAAGATCGGCGAGCTCGAGGCGACGCTGCGCCGCGACCTCGACCCGCACATGCAGTCCCTGTCCAACGGCCCCGCCGGTGAGAACCTCCTACCGTGGGCCTGCCTTTCGACCGACCAGGCGCACAAGGCGGGACGCGGCGGAGCCGGCGCCCTGATGGGCGCCAAGAACGTCAAGGCGGTGGCCGTGCGCGGCACCGGGGCGGTCACCGTCGGCGACACCAAGGCCTTTCTCGCCGACCTCTACCGCATCCACGAGCAGTACATCTTCACGCCGGCCAACATGTGGGCCCACGAAGAGGGCACTCTCGCCCTCGTCGACATGGTCGACGTCGCCGGCGCCATGCCCACGCGCAACTGGTCGCAGGGCCAGTTCGACGGCATCGATCAGATCAACTCAGCCGCCTTCCAGAAGGTGCGGCTCAAAAAGCGGGCCTGCACGCAGTGCGCCATCGGCTGCCGCAACTACCACGTCATCGGCGACGCCCACGGCGAGGGCCCCGAGTTCGAGACCGTCGCCCTGTGCGGCGCCAACTGCGGGGTCGGCGACACCGAGGCCCTGTTCCGCTTCAACCTCGCCTGCGACGACCTCGGCATGGACACCATCTCTACCGGGGCCGTCGTCGGCCTAGCGACCGACATGACCGAGAAGGGCATCGCCGACTTCGGCCTGCGCTTCGGCGACTACGAGGCCTACGTCGCGGCGCCGGAGCTGATCGCCAGGCGCCAGGGCATCGGCGCCGAGCTCGCGGAGGGCGCCCGCGCCCTCGCCGCCCGCTACGGCGTACCCGAGCTGGCCATGGAGGTCAAGAACCTCGAGCTGCCCGGCTACGACCCCCGCGGGACCTTCGGCATGAGCATCGCCTACTCCACCGCCGACCGCGGCGGCTGCCACCAGCGCTCGTACGTGCAGGCCGACGAGATCCTCGGCGGCGACCAGCCGCCGGACACGCTCGCCGGCAAGGCGGCTCTCAACATCCACTGGCAGAACTTCACGAGCGTGAAGTACTCCGGCATCTGGTGCGAGTTCTGGGCGCTCGAGCTCGACGAGATGCGGCAGCTGCTGCGCCACGTCTACAAGCGCGACCTCGGCGACGACGAGCTCATGCGTGTCGGCGAGAGAGCCTGGAACGTGGCTCGACTCTTCAACGTGCGTGAGAGCGTGGAGGCCGACGACCTGCCGCGGCTCCTCTACGCCAAGGAGGGCGCCCACAGCGCCGGCCCCTCGGCCGGCCGATCGATCGGTGAAGCCCCCTTCCGCGCCGCTCTGCAGGAGTACTACGAGCTGCGCGGCTGGGACGAGCACGGGGTGCCCTCTGAGGCGAAACTCGAGGAGCTCGACATCGACTGGCGGCCGGGGGTCTGAATGGCCGCCGTTCTGGTCAGATTGTCGGCGGCGCTGCTCTACCCCGCGGGCCAGGCGGACGTCGAGTGCAGTGGCTCGACGGTCGGCGAGGTCGTCCGGCACTGCTGCGCCGGCCGCCCGCAGCTCGCGGG
>JBBQFA010000317.1:0-3011 GCA_038321515.1 Thermoleophilia bacterium
TCTCCGAGGGCCATGTCGATCATGCCTTGCGTGTTGAGCGCTGCGGCGCGCAGGGCCGTCGTCTGCCCGGGTCCGTGGCAGAGCGAGATGCCCTCCCGAGCCTTTCTGATATCCCCCCGGTACAGGGCGGCGTGCGCGCGCAACGCCTGTGCGCGCGTGACCTCGTCGGGCTGCGCGAAGGGGAGCAGGGCGTCCGCTTGGCGGGACGCCGCTTCGACGTCGTCCCAGCGCCGCATGTCCAGGGCGGCCGACTGCAGACTCAACAGTGTGTGCAGCTTCTGGGCGCTCGTGCGGGCGTAGGGGAGGGCGCGGTAGCAGGTCTCCATGCACGCCTGCGGATCGCCCGACCAGAACTGCGCGCACTCCGTGAGCGAGAGCGCCTCGTAGACTCCCTGGTCGTCCGCGGTCTTCTCGAGCATCTGGGCGGCGCGACCGAGATCCGCGAGGGCAGCTTCGAAGCGGCCGTCGCGCGTGCCCAGCGCCCCCGCGAGGATGAGCGCCCAAGGGTGGTCGGTCGTGAGCGCGGGGCGGATGCGGCCGAGCCAGGAGCTGAGCTGGTCGGTCGGGCACCCGTCCAGGCCGGCCTCACCGGCGCGGGCGATGACCTCGAGCGCGAGGATCGGCGCATTGGCGCTCAGCAGAAGCTCGACCGCTCGCTGGCTGTCGCCCGAGGCCTCGAGGGCGGTCGCGGTGTCAAGCTGGAGGGCGAGAAACGCCTCCTCGCCGTCGTCCTGGACGACGCGCTGCCGCAAGAAGTCGCGGAAGAGGTTGTGGTAGCGGTAGGCGCCCTGCTTGTCCGCGGCGAACGTGAAGACCCGGTTGTTCGAGAGGTGCCGCAGGTGCCGGTGCGCGTCGCCGGTCTGCACCAGCAGCTCCGCGAGCTCGGCGGTGATGTGGTCGAGACAGCAGGTGCGCAGGAGGAACCGGCAGACGTCTTCGGGCTCGCGCGTGAACACCTGCTCGGCGAGGTACGAGTACATGTCGGTCTTGAGCCGAGGGTCGGCGAGCGCACTCTCGAGGGAGGAGGCGTCGAGCCAGGCGAGCGCCATGCCGGCGAGGACGACACTCGCCGGCCAGCCCTCGGTGAGCGCCAGCAGGCGCCGCACGTGCTCGAGCTCGTGTCGCTGCCCGGAGCGCTGCTCGATGACGTCGGCGACCTGCTCCTCGTCAAAGCGGAGCAGAGGCCGCTCGATGCGGGCCATCTCACCGTCAAGGCGCAGCTTCTCGATCGAGAAGGCGGGCTCGTAGCGGGTGAGGACGACGAAGTGGAGGTTGCCGGGCGCGTTGGCGAGCACGTAGCCGAGCAGGCGATTCAGGTCAGGGGAGTCGGCGGCCTCGTGGTAGTCGTCGAGCACGATGTGGGGCTCGGCCGTCGGCGCGGCGTCGCACTCCGAGATGAAGAGCGCCGCGAGATTCTCGACGGCGATGTCGGTCGCGGGGCTGGCCTCGAGCTCGCGCAGGAGCGTCTCGGCGAAGTCGGGGATGTGGCGGCGCATGGCGCGCAGCACTCCGGTGAGAAACACCACCGGGTCGCGGTCGAGGACGTCGAGCTTGTACCAGACCGTCTCGTGGCCGAGGTGCTCCAGCGCCGCGGCCGAGGTCGTGGTCTTGCCGTAGCCGGCCGGGGCGCAGACCACGGTGAGTCGTCGCGCGGATGCCGTGGCGAACGCCTCGAGGGTGTCGGCGCGCAGGCTGACGTGGTCGAGTCGGGGGCGGACGAACTTGGCGTCCGCGGGTCTGCATCTGGGCTCCGTGCTCGGCATCACCCCTCCTGGGATCGCGCGGCAGCGGCGGTCAGGCGGCGGATACTATACCAGCGATACGGTCATGGATGCGCGCCGCGCGGGGTCCGGAGGGTGGACGATTCAGCTGGGGGCGCGGCGAGGGCGCCGGCCGTGCGATCAGCTCGTCGCGGCGAGGGCAAGCTCGACGGCCTCGGCGGGCGTGCTCGCCTGCCGCACCTCGTCGAGCTCGCCGCCGTCCGGCGGCGTCACGCTCCAGGTGTCGAGCAGGATCACCGGCTTGCCGACGTTGCGCGCCAGGGCGATCTCACTGAGCGTGCCCCAGGCGCCGCCGAGGGCGATCACGACGTCGCCGCTGGCCACGACGCTGAGGTTGCGCGCGTAGCCCATGGCGCTGCAGACGCTGTACGTGAGGTCGGGGGCGGCGCGGAGGCGATCGGCCTCCGGCAGGATGCCGATCGTGACGCCGCCTCTCCGCTTGACGCCTCGGGCCACGGCCGCCATCACGCCGTCGCGGCCGCCGCAGACGACGACGAAGCCCCGCTCCGCGAGGAGCTCGCCGAGCTGCTCGGCCTTCGCGGCCAGCTCCGGGGTGGCGCGGCTGGCGCCGATGACGCTGACGTAGCGGGGGGCTGCTGAGAGCTTGGCGGTCACGGCCGGCCGGTCACGTGCCGTCGCCCGCGGGGGCGAGGGGGCCGGGCGGCGCGGAGGGGCCGGGCGTGGGGGAGAGGCCGGGCGGCGCGAAGCGGCCGCGCCCGGCCTGCTTGTCTTCGTCCTGTCGCCGCAGGCAGGCCCACGGCTTCTTGCCCGGCGACCCGTAGAAGATGTGGAAGTCGGGGCGGTAGCCGCGGCGCTCGTAGAAGCGCATGGCGTCGCGGTTGGCGGCGTCGACGCCGATCTCGACGTCCTCGACGCCGCGCCGAGCCAACTCCTCGTCCACGGCGTCCATGAGCGTGCTGCCGACGCCGTTGCCGCGCTCGCTCTCGGCGACGCTCAGGTGTGCGAGCTCGGCGCGGCTCTCGCCGGTGTACCACACAGGGTCGGGCCCTTCGACGTTCACCCACGCGTACCCCACCAGGGCGGCGCCGCGCCGCGCCGCGAGGATGAAGGCGTCACCAGCGAGCGCCTCGAGCATCTCGGCGCGCTCCAGCGGCCACGACTGCTCGAACGGTCTGATGGGGACGAGCGCGTCCGGCAGCGCCGCGATGTGGTCGAGCAGCGCCTTCCAGAGGGGCGCGATGCCCTCGACGTCCTCGCGCCTGAGCTGCT
>JBBQFA010000318.1:0-2996 GCA_038321515.1 Thermoleophilia bacterium
ATATCGAGGACTGCAAGGAGTTCACCTCGGAGGACCTGGCGGCGCTGGGCCGCGTACAGCGCTTCAAGAACTCGATCGCCCGGCTCCTCTCGCGGTTGCTCTGAGGCGGCGCGCCTTTAGCCCTGCAGCAAGTGGCACCAACCCGCGAGGACGCGATGCGTCTGCTCGGCGCCGATGAGCGGCTCGCCGGGCAGCGAAAGATGGGTTGGATACAGCACGAACTGCGGGGGCTGGCGGCCCTTCCGGCCTCCCGCCCCCTCCGCGTGTGTCTCGCGTTGAGCCGCGCTCAGGAAGCGGCTTCCGCCTTATCCGCCTTGTGATGCTTGGCGCCGAAGGCCTCTTTGAGTTGCTTCTCCTGCTCCTCGCTGAGGTTCGTGCGCACGACCGTGGCGTTGGTACCCTTGATCGCCGCCTCGAACTTGTCCTCAGTGACCTGGCCGAGGACGAGGAACCAGCCGGCCTTGCCCGGCGGGATCGCGTCGCCCATCTGCTCGAGGACCTGCCTGTCGATGCCGGTCTCGCCAAGCTTGCCAAACAGCGCGCCCCACGCCGCGCCGATGGCGAGACCGAGGAACGGCATGAAGAAGAGCAGGCCGATGAGCATGCCCCAGAAGGCCCCGCCCATCGCGCCGATGCCGACGAGGCTGTGGCCGTGCTTGACGTGCGGCTTGCCGTCGGGGTCGCGCACCACTTCGGCGGCGTCCTGCAACTCGACGATCATGTCCTTCTGCATCTGGGCCAGCTTGAGGCCGAACTCGTCGGCTGCAGCCTCGTTCTCGAAGCCCAGCACCATCATCTCGCTCATTCACTCTCCTGTTCGCTTGCTTGCGTCAAAAATGGTCCCGCGAGCCTCACGTGCACTCGAGGTATTCTCATGCTACCCCGCGCCCCAGCCGGACACACGTCGGCTCTCGACCCGGCGGGTACGGGCAGCGCACACGCACGAGCGGGGCCGGCTGACAGAGATGATCCGGCCGGCTCAGCGAAAGCCGGCGGGCGCGTCGGCGACCGCCTGGGCGAGGATGCGGCGCGCGTTCGTGGCCTTGACGTGCGCGCCGTCATAGAACCCGTCGGTCGTGCCGCCGAAGGCGTCGATCTCCGTGTAGTCGAGCAGGTGGAAGGCGTACCTGCCTTCGAGGCTCCTCAGGTACGCCTTGAAGGCGTCTTCCTTCGCCTGCCAGCCCACGGCGCGGAACGCCGCGAGCGCCGTCGGGTGGTACGGCATGATCACGAGGACAGGCTCCACCCCGTGCAGGTTGAACAACCGCAGCGTGCGCTGGAAGTATCGCTTGGCGCGCGTCTGTGCGTATCGCGAGGGGGCAGCCGCCCTGGGCACCATGTGTGAGAGGTACGCCCCGAGCGTGGTGTCGAACGAGATGCCGCGCTCCAGCTTGGCGTCGTAGCCGTTGTGCAGCAGACGCCCACGCGGGCTGTACTGCTCGGTCCCCTGCATCTCCCGTCCCGACCTGTCCGCCGCTACGGGCAGCTGGCCTTTCACGAGGTAGCCGGGGAGGAACTGGCTGAGGCGCCCCTCCGAAACGAGCCCCGGGTGCAGCGGGGAGTCGGCGATCGACGTCGCCTGGAGCGCCCAGAGGCAGCGGAGCTTGACCTCCGGCGCGCGCCAGAACAGGTAGCGCGCCATCGCGTACGCGTCTTCGGGACGGCTGTTCTGCACGGCGAAGTTGAAGGCCGAGAGGCCCGTGAGGCTTTCGACCACCGACGGCTCGAAGCGCTGCGCCCGCGAGCCCCCGAACACGACCAGCTCGGGCGGCGCCGGCAGGCGCTCCAGCTGGTCACACTTGTAGGTACGGTCGTAGAACGGCGGCACGGTCCCGCCGCGGTGCGCGGCGCCCGCAGGCCCGGGCTGCGCCGCGCACACCACGCCCGTGGCCACGAGGATGACGAAGAACGCCACCGCGTGACCGATCCGGGCACCTCGCGCGCGAGACTTCATGGCTGGATGCTACGACGAGCGGGCGCGCAACGAAAGCCCCCGCCTGCCCAGGCTGCGTGCCGCGTCCTCACACCCAATTCGCAACGAGCAGACCTGGCACCCTCTCGAAGTGCCGGGTGTCGTTGCTCACCAGCGTCGCCCCCTGGCTGCGGGCATGGGCGGCGATCATCATGTCCATGGCGCCGATGGGCGTGCCGCCCTGCTCCAGTGCCGCCCGAATGTCCCCATAATGCTCTGCCGCCGCCTCGTCCCAGGGAACCACGGTCAGGCGGGAGACGAGATCGCCGATCTCGCGGCGGATGGCAACGGCTTTGGGGTGGCGCGCGGCGCCGTAGAGAAGCTCGGCCAGAACCACGGTGGAGACTACCAGGGTGCCCGCCACGAGCTCGTCAAATCGCGCCTTGACCGACAGAGGGCGGCTCCTGAGGACGTAGCTGCAGATGTTGGTGTCGAGCGCGTAACGCGTCAAAACGGTTCGCGCTCTTCGGGTACGGGATCCTCGCGTTCTGCCATGAAATCCGCAGGGACCCTGGGCTGTCGGGCGAAGAAGTCGTCCCATCCCTCGGGCTTTGGCCTGAGGATCACCGTATCTCCCTGCCGCTCGATGAAGACTTCGCGACCGGAGAAACGAAACTCCGCCGGCAGGCGGATCGCCTGGCTGCGACCATTCATGAAGATCTTCGCGGTCCGTGACATTGAACACCCTCCGGGTATATACCAACCATATATACCACGGGTGCACCGAATCGCAACGGCGCGTGCTGGGCTGATGGCGGCATGAGGCGAGTCTGCGGCGCGATACGTCGCGCGAAAAGGATGACGACCGCCACAGCGAGTGGACGACAAAGGCGACTCAGTGGTGACGTTCAGTCGATCGCCGTGAACCCGGGCAGCTCCGGGTAGGCGCCGTGCCGGGCGGCGGCGTCGTCGCCCGCGCGGCTCACGGTAGCGGCCTGCGATCTTGGGACGGCATACGACCCCGGCCCGCCACTGGCAGCCGGGGGGAGGCAGGACGTAGACTGGGCGTTTACAGCGAACGGGG
>JBBQFA010000319.1:0-2985 GCA_038321515.1 Thermoleophilia bacterium
GCTGGCGTCGCCGAGCCACCACGTGAACCAGTTGACGGCGAGCGCCGACGGGTCGAGCCCCTGCGCCACGGCGATAGCCCCCACGCCGATGGTGGCGCTGACGGCGGCGCCCAGGCCGGCCCCGAACACAAGCAACACGCCGGTATCCCGCGAGTGCAGCAGGTCGCACGTGCCGCGAGCAAAGTACTGCAGCGCCGTGACCGCGATGAGCGGTTCGGCGACGTTGGCTAGAGCAAGGGCAAGGCTGAGCGCAGGGGGGTTGATCGTCTGCTCAGCGAGGAACGCCCCGATGAAGACGCCGACGAGAACGTGGCGACCGAACAGCAGCGCCCCGGCCAACGACACGCCGGCAGCGACCCACACAGGAGATGCGGAGGTCCCGGGCAAGCCTACGCGGAGACCCAGCAGAGCCGCGAAGAAGAACACCGCTCCCACCCCGGTCGCCTCGACGAGCCGCTTGATCAATGACCTGCCGATGTCCCATGCCCCCCAAGAAGGGTCCGCGCTGACTCCACGCGCTTCTTCTGCCCGCCACGCCGCTGGGCCAACCCCGAGGCGCGGCGGCAGCGGCGGGGCGAACTAGCTGTCGAAGCCCACGCCAAAGCGGTCGAGCGCACGCAGCCACAGATTGCGGCGGCCGCCGTGTGCTTCGGCGCGCACGGTCGACCGCCGCGTGATCTCGATCAGCGGCAGGCGCAGCGGCTCGGGCGGAAACGGCAGCGGCCGCGACTTGACGAAGTCGAGCTCGGTGAGCTCGGTCGGCGCGTCGCCGACCAGATCGAGGGCGACACGGGCGCCGAAGCGCGAGGCCGCGACGCCGAGGCCAGTGTAGCCGAGCGCGTACGAGACGCGTCCGCCGAGCGCCGTGCCCCAGAACTGGCAGAAGCGCGAGCAGGTGTCGATCACGCCCGCCCAACGATGCGTGAAGCGCAAGCCCTCGAGCTGGCGGAACGTCGTGAAGAAGTGCCCGGCCAGCTTGGCGTGCTCCTCGGGCCGGTGCTCGAGCTCGGCGGCGATGCGGCTGCCGTAGAAGTAGTAGGCGTCCCAGCCTCCCCAGAGGATGCGCTGGTCCTCGGTGAGCCGGTAGTAGTGGAAGAGGTAGCCGGCGTCGGCCAGAGCCTGGCGCCGCGCCCAGCCGATCGACTCGAGCTGCCCGGGCGTCAGCGGCTCGGTCATGAGCACGTAGTCGTAGACCGGGACGATAGAGAGCCGCAGTCGCCGCAGTAGCGGCCTGAAGGCGTTTGTGGCGAGGATCACGCGCCGGGCACGCACGATGCCCCACGGCGCGCGCAGCTCGACGCCGGACACTGTGCGCGACAGGGCCGAGACCGGCGTGCGCTCGTAGAAGCGCACGCCCCGCTCGGCGCAGACCCGCGCGAGGCCCCACGCCAGACGCGCCGGATCGAGGATCGCGGCGTCATGGTGCCACAGGCCGGCCAGGTAGGTCGGCGAGTGGATGTCGGCCTGCAACTCCTCGCGCTCGAGCCACTCGTGGCCCAGCCCGACGCGGGCGTAGTGGTCGCGCTCCTCGCGCAGCCCGTCGACTTGCCAGGGCGAGCCGGCGATGTCGAGCTCGCCGGTGCGCTCCCAGCCGCAGGCGATGCCGTGCCGGGCGATCGCCTGCTCGATCTCGTTCAGGTTCTCCATACCGAGCTCGATGAGCCGCCGCTCCTCGCCCGGGAACAGCTCCGCGCCCTGAGCCACGCCGTGTGTGAGCGACGCCATGCAGATGCCACCGTTGCGGCCGCTGGCCTGGCCCGCGACCACCCCGGCGTCGAGCACGACGACGTCGGCGCCGGGGTCACGCTCCTTGGCCAGCAGCGCGGCCCAGAGGCCGGTGAAGCCGGCGCCGACGATGGCGAGGTCGCAGTCGTCGGCGCCAGTGAGCGCCGGCCGCGGCGCCGGCGCCAAAGCGCTGTCGAGCCAGAAGGGCACCGGCGTGGCGTCGCGCAGCGAGGCGAGCGGTCCGGCGGCGGCGGTCGTCTGGTGTGCTGATCTCATGACCCGACAGTAGGGGCCGCCGGAAGACTGCGTCAACTCCCCTGCGGCCGATTGACGAACAGCGACCAACAATCTCTTCCGGCCGCAGCAGGATTGCACAGGTATGGTCGCCAGCGCGCTTCAGGGGGACACGCTTGGAAGGGCAGCTCCGCCGTGTCCGGCTGCGACTCGCGACGGTCGTCGTCGTCATCTTCGTCTTCGTCTCGTCCGGCGCCTTCGGCCTCGAGGACATGGTCGGCTGGTCCGGGCCAGGTCTCGCGCTGGTGCTGCTGCTCGTCCTCCCGATCCTCTGGGCACTGCCCATGGGCCTCGTCTGCGCCGAGCTCGGCTCGGCGATCCCCGAGGAGGGCGGCTACTACGTCTCGGTCAAGCGCGGCCTCGGCGAGTACTGGGGCTTTCAGGCCGGCTGGTGATCATGGCTTACGACCTACGTCGACTCGGCCCTCTGCATCGCCCTGAGCATGGACTACCTCTCGTCCTGGCTGAACCTCAGTACCAACATGGCCTGGCTCCTGGGCGTCGCGATCATCGCCGTGCTCGCCTACCTCAATATCTGCGGGCTGAACGTGATCGCGCTCAACTCGATCGTCATGACCGTCATCATCCTGGTGCCCTTCGTGGCCATAACGATGTCAGGGTTCGCGAACTGGCACGGACTGGCTGGTCGGCGGGCTCGCCGGCGTGCTCGCCGGCCCGATCGCTCGTCCTTATGCGACCCTTAACTGCATACCCGTCACGGTGGGCATGAACCTGCCATAAGCATCCTCGACCTCAAGGTCGCTGATCGCGCTGATCTCGCCGGCGGCCTCGGACCCGCAGCCGACGGGTATGGCCGCAGAGACGACCGCGACGGACCAGCCTGGCGTAACGAGCCCGGGGTGCGGTCCCGGCCGAGTGCGGCTAGGATTCAGATGAGGCCGCGCGTTGCCGATGAAAGCACAAGACGCGCCGCCCCCTCTCGCAACGAGAAAGGCACCTCGATGA
>JBBQFA010000320.1:0-2983 GCA_038321515.1 Thermoleophilia bacterium
GTCAGACCCATCACGGCCTGCTGCTCCTTGACCTCGCGGCCCACGCCCATCTGGCCGATGTTGATGCCGAACTCGCCGACCTTGGTGCCGATCTTGCCGATCATGCCGGGCACGTCCGCGTAGCGCAGAAAGACCATGTGCTCGGCCGGCTCGATGTCGACGTCCTGGCGGTAGACCTTGACGAGCCGCGGCCGGTGCTTGGGGCCGAGCGTGGTGCCCGACACCGAGAGCTCACCCTGTGAGTCGTACGTCGTGACCGTGAGCAGAGTGAGGAAGTCGACGGCCGCCGGCTGCTTGGTCTCCTTGGCGGTGATGCCGCGCTCCTCGGCGATGTTCTGCACGTTGACGAAGTTCACGGGGCCATCGACTTTGTCGGCGAGCACGCCCTGCAGCACGCCGAGCGTGAGGATGCGCGTGTCGTAGCGGGCGATGCCGCCGCCGTAGGCGATCTCAAAGGCGTCCACGGGTCCGTCAGCGATCTGCACGATGAGCGAACCCAGCTGCTCACAGAGCCCGAGAAACGGCATGAGCTCGTCGGCATCCTCACCCGGAGCGAGCGGGATGTTGACGGCGTTGCTCGCGAACTCGCCGCTCAGCACCGCCGCCACCTGCTCGGCGATGATCATGCTGGCGCGCAGCTGAGCCTCGACCGTGCTGGCGCCGAGGTGCGGCGTGGCGACCACGCTGTCGTACTTGAACAGCGGGCTCTCGGTGGTCGGCTCCTTGGGGTAGACGTCGACCGCAGACGCGGCGACCTTGCCGCTCTCGATCGCCCGCGCCCAGGCGTCCTCGTCGATGATGCCGCCGCGGGCGACGTTGATGACGCGCACGCCGTCCTTCATCTTGGCGAACTCGTCGTCACCGATGAAGCCGAGGGTCTCGGCGTTCTTCGGCAGATGGATGGTGATGAAGTCGGCCTCGCGGTAGATCTTGTCGGGGCTGTCGGCACGCTCGAGGCCGAGCTCGTGGAACTTCTCGGCCGGCACGAACGGGTCGTAGGCGAGCACGCGCATGCCCAGCCCGCGCGCGTCCTCGGCGACAAGAAAGCCGATACGGCCGAGGCCGATGATGCCGAGCGTCTTGTCCCGGACCTCGACGCCGCCCTTGCCCCACTTGCCCTTCTCCCACTTGCCGGCCTTGAGGTCGGCGTGCGCCTGGGCGAGGTTGCGGGCGCAGGCCATGAGCAGGGCGATCGTCTGCTCTGCCGCGGAGAGCACGTTGCTCTGCGGGGCGTTCACGACGATGACGCCGCGCTTGGTCGCCTCCTTGACGTCGACGTTGTCGACGCCGACGCCGGCGCGGCCCACCACCTGCAGGTTCGCGCCGGCGGCGATGACCTCGGCCGTGACCTTGGTGGCCGAGCGGATGACGATGCCGTGGTAGTCGGGGATGCGCGCCAGCAGCTCGTCGGCATCCCACTCGGTGCCGATGTCGACCTGGAAGCCCTTGTCCTCGAGATACTTGACGCCCTCGGGGGCGAGCTTCTCCTTGACCAGTACCTTCTTCTGTTCGGTCATCTCGACTCGCCCTCTCAGAGGAGCACGGTGCTCGTCATGAACACCTGCTCGGCGGCAGCTGTGGAAGCGCCGAATTTGACATCGTACCCGAGCTCGGCGAGCACCATCTCGACCGTGCTCAGACCGACGATGATGTCGCTGTGGCCAAAGTAGCCGCAGTGGCCGAAGCGGAAGATCTTGCCCTTGAGCTGGCCCTGCCCGCCGGCCAGCCACACGCCCCACTTGTCGCGGGCGATCTTGCCGATCTTGCCGCCGTCGACGCCCTCGGGCACCTTGACGGCGGTCACGGAATTGGCCTCGGGGTCCTCGGGGCCGAAGAGCTCGAGGCCGAGCGCCTTGCAGCCTTCCTTGGCGGCGCGAGCGAGGATGCGATGCCGCTCGAACACGTTCTCGAGGCCCTCTTCTTTGATGAGGTCGATGGCGGCGTTTTGCGCCACCATGAGGCTCACGGCCGGCGTGTACGGCGTCTGCGCGCTGTCGCCGGTCATCTTCTTGCGCGCCGCGATGTAGTCGTAGTAGAAGCGCGGAGTCGTGCACTGCTCGACGACGGCCCAGGCCTTCTCACTGACGGCGACGTAGGCGAGCCCCGGAGGCACCATGAGCGCCTTCTGGGAGCCGGCCACGCAGATGTCGACGTGCCAGTCGTCGGTCTTGAGGTCGGTGGCGCCGAGACCGCTGATCGCGTCGACGACGAGGATCGCCGGCGTCTTTGCGACGATCTCGCCGATCGCCTTGATGTCGTTGAGGACGCCCGTGGACGTCTCGCTGAACTGCACGTACACGGCCTTGATGGAGGGGTCGGCGGCAAGCGCCTTCTCGATGTCGGCCGGCACGACCTTGGTGCCCCACTCGTAGTCGAGCGGCGTCACTTCGGCGCCCCAGGTGGTGGCGAGCTTCTTCCAGCGCTCGCCGAAGTTGCCCATGGAGCCGACCAGCACGTGGTCGCCGGGGTTCACGACGTTGACCACGGCGCTCTCCATGGCGCCGGTGCCGCTGGCGGAGAAGACGATGATGTCGTTCTGCGTCTGGTAGATGTACTTCATGCCGGCGACGACCTGCTTAAGGATCTCGGTGAAGCGCGGCGCGCGATGGTGGATCACTGGTTCGGAGAGGGCGGACAGCACCTCCGGCGGCACTGGTGTGGGGCCGGGAGTGATGAGGAAGCGCTTCTGCATCGTGCGGTCCTTTCTTGGATGATCGAAAGTGCGAAGACGCGATTCTAGGCGTGTGCGCGGCCGCGCACAAACACTGAACGCTGAGTCAGATGAGGCCGCGTGGGTCGCCCAGACCGAGCTGCGAGCGGGCACGATCGCGTGATCGTGAGGCGAGGGAGCAGGCGCACCGGCCTGAGGCGGTGCGGGGCTTCGTGGTGGGATGCGGGAGCCGGGGGGGGGGGGGGGGGGGGGGGGGGGGCCCCCCCCCCCCCCCCCCCGCCCCCAGGGGGGGGGGGGGGACTGACAAGAACG
>JBBQFA010000321.1:0-2978 GCA_038321515.1 Thermoleophilia bacterium
GACCTTCTCGCCGCCGCGCTTGATGATGTCGTCCTTGCGCCCGGCGATCCACACGGCGCCGCTCTCGTCGACGCGCCCGAAGTCGCCGGTCTTGAGGCCTTTCGCGGTGAGCGTCTTCGCGGTGATCTCCGGCTCGTCGAGATACTCCTGCATGAGCAGCGAGCCGGTGACGAAGAGCTCGCCGGTCTCACCGGGCGCGGCTTCGGCGCCATCGCCACGCCGCGCCACCACGCGCATGTCGCCGATCGGCCGACCGACGGAGCCGACGCGCACGTCGAGCTCGGCCGGCGGCAGCACGCAGAGCCGGCCGCTCACCTCGGTGAGTCCGTACATGTTGAAAAGCTCCACTCCGGGCAGCACCCGGCGGAGCTTCTCGATCACCGGCAGCGGCAGATGATCGCCACTCGAGACCCAGAAGCGAAACGAATGCTGGCGCGGCTCCTCAAGCGGCTCGACAACGCGCACCAGGTGCGCCGGAGCGCCGCCAAAGCCGGTGCAGCCCTGCGCGTCCATCTCGTCGAGCAGGCCGGCGCCGAAGTAGAAGCCGAGCTGGCCGGCGACGCCGCCGCCGTTCGCCAGCAAGGTCAGAAAGTGACAGATGCCGCTGGTGAAGTACGGCGGCGTGTTGATGAAGATGCGGTCGTCGGCGCCGAGGCCGAGGACGCCCGCCACGTACGCGGCGTTGCTCGAGATCGAGCGCAGCGTCTGGCACACGCCCTTAGGCAGGCCGGTCGTGCCCGAGGTGAACATGATCATCGCCGGCTCGTCCTCGCGTACCGCGTCGAGCTCGTCTGCCGCAACGGCCGGAGCGGCTACGCCGCCGGCCCCCCGCACCCCGTCCACGAGCCCGTCGGCGTCCACCGCGACGACCAGCCGCACGGGCCCGCCGTCCGGCGTCGGGCAGGCGTCGTCGCCGGCTACGACGATCACGTCGGGGCGGGCTTTGCCGACCAGCCAGTCGACGTCGCGCTGCGGCAGGCTCGTGTTGAGCGGCACCACCACCTGGCCGGCGAGCCAGGCGCCGAGCATGCACACAAAGAACTGGTCGTATTCCTCCAGCACGAGCGCGACCCGCGCGCCGCGCCTGCCGGCGGCGGCGCGCAGCGCCGCCGCGACCCGCGCGGCGCGCGCCTCCACGCTCGCGTACGTGTACACCCGCCCGCGCGTGCGCAGCAGCGTCGCGTCAGGGCGCTCGGCCGCCCAGAGACGCAAGCGCGCTACGGCGTCGGTCATGAGGGAGGCTTGTGTCATGCGCGCGTCGGCGATCCGCTCAGAAGCCGACGTAGCGGAACTCGGTGAGCTTGTTGCCGACCAGCACGGCAACGGTGATCGCCAGGAAGAGCAGGAACCAGAGAACCGTCTGCAGACTCAGCCCGAGCCCGAAGAACAGCCAGTGCGGGCGCGGCTCGGCACCGTCGTCGCTCGGCTGACCGGGAGCCTCCTCGGGAGCGGGAGTGCTACCTTCGGCGGCCGCCCCCGGCTTCTTCTCTGCGTCCGGCTCAGGCATCGCCCGCCTTCTTGCGAGCCACGTACGCGAGCATGTGATCCACGGTGTCGAGATTCTCGTACACGATGTCCATGGGCTTCACCCTGATCGAGAAGGTCTCTTCGAGAAACGCGATCAGCGCCGTGAGGTTCATGGAGTCGAGCAGCTGGTCGCGGAACAGCGACGTGTCGGCGTTCACTTCGTCGTCTTCGAGATCGGCCTCGTCGCGGATGAACTCGAGGATGGTGTCGGCGTCGGTCATGTGGCGTCCTTCATCGGTCGAGAGGCTGAGGGACCGCCGTCAGGAGCGCGTCCCCTGGCTGTACGAGAACTTCATCGGATTCACGAAGCCTGTGGCCTCGATGCCGGCCTTGAAGACCTTGGCGAGGGTGTAGACGCGCTCCGCGGTCTGGTAGCCCTGCTCGAGTCCCCACTCGTCGCTGAGGATGTGCCCGCGCCCGCCGGCCCAGCCGTAGGCGCCGAACTGGCAGGTCGCGTCGCCGTTGCCGACGACGAGGCAACCGTTGCGCACGAAAGGCAGCCATGTCGCGAGGATGGCCGTCTCGGCGCCGCCCGAACGACGCGCGGCCGTGGCCATGACGCCGAGCGGCTTGTTGGCCAGCTTGAAGTCCTGGTGGCGGAGCAGCCGCGTGCGCATGATGAACTTGACGAACAGGTCCGAGGGCAGCCCGAAGTACACCGGCGTCGCCACGAGCAGGCCGTCAGCGGCGACCATGGCGTCGAGGACCGTCTGTACGTCGTCCTCGTCCTCGCGCACGCACGGTATGAACTCGCCCGTCTTCTTCTGGCCGCAGACGTTGCACGCCTTGCACGGCTCGATGTGGAGGTCGCGCAGGTGGACGACCTCGTGCTCGGCCTCACCGGGGTACGTGGCATCGAGCTTCTCGAAGGCCCTCTCGAGCATGATGCCGCTGTTGCTGTTGTCGCGGGGGCTGCAGTTGAGCCCCAGAAGTCGCACCGTCATGCTTCGCGCTCCTCTCCGTGCACGTCCGCCCGGTAAGACGAGGGCGGAAGGGATCGTCAAGCCCGCAGCCGCGTACGGGACCGTGATTCTACCAGATGAGGACCGTCGGCGGGCGCGCCGCGGCGGCGGCCGGCGCTCCTCGGACCAGAAAGCAGCGGAGGGTGGTGCCGAAGGTGGGATTTGAACCCACACCCCGCGTGAACGGGACCGGATTTTGAGTCCGGCGCGTCTACCAGTTCCGCCACTTCGGCACGGTCCAAGGGGCCATGCTACCGCGAATACGCGCCGAGCGGGAGCGGCCGCGTGCGGAGGCGAACACGCAGCGGAGGCATGCCGCAGATCGTGCAGCCGCGGCTGCGCGGCTGAACGAGAGCGGCCGCCGGGGTGGGGGTCCCCCGCGGCCGCGGTTTAGTGAGGCGGGGCGAAAGCGGCCATTAAATGGGCAAGTGGGCGGAGGACATCGAGGGCCCCCTGGTGGTGCACAAGCTCGGGCCCCAGCCGCGACTC
>JBBQFA010000322.1:0-2969 GCA_038321515.1 Thermoleophilia bacterium
GTCATGTGAGCCCCCGATATCGACGCTCGGAGTATACCCGGGGGCATTGATCGAGGTGCGGGATCCATGAAGTGAGAGTAACGGCTCGTGTCGGTGGCGTCTGCAAGTGATCTGGCTGCCGTAGGTGACGCTTCTGCTGCTGGCCGGTGGACGATGTGTTTGGGAGGCAAGTCGCACTTCAAGCGGCTCTTGGGCAGCACAAGGTCCGAGCTGGGCTGCGACCTGCAGCCGCCCTGCATCATCGGCAAGCCGCCGCGAGGTGCCGGCGAGGGCGCCGTCTTCACCGACGACCCGCACCCCATGAACTGCCCGCGCTACCAGGACTGCAAGGGCGGGCCGGTCGTGCGCCGCCTCGCCCGCATCGGCGCCAACAGCACCATTTTGCCGGGCGTCACCATCGGCGAAGGCGCGCTGGTCGGCGCCGGGTCCGTCGTCGTGCACGACGTCCCTCCCGGCGCCGTCGTCGCCGGCAACCCGGCCGTGGTGATCAAGCAGGTCGCCGAGCTCACCTGCCCGCCCGGCTTCTTCGCGCGCCCTTACACCTGGCCGCCCTACTCCGAGCCCGAGCCCTACGACCCTGGCGAGGCGTGCGACGAGGTCATCGACCACCTGCGCGTGCCCGAGCGCTACCGCCCGCCGACGCCCGGCTGAGTGGCCTCCGTCGCCCGGCGCCTGGCTCTCGTGTCCACTCCCGGCGCCGAGCTGCCCGTGGTCCTCGGCGCGGTTTACGTTGCTCGTCACCCCTTGAACCGTCTGCGCCGACCGCTATGCTGGTAGTCAGCAAGTAAGTGGTGACCAGCGACTAGCCTACGCGGGAGGAGGTTCGGATGGTCCTGCGCGACCGCATCACGACCGACCCGGGGGTTTGTCACGGCCAGGCCTGCATCGGCGGCACGCGAATCCCTGTTGCGGTCGTCCTCGATAACCTTGCTGCCGGACTGACCACCGAGGAGATCGTGGCCGAGTATCCGAGCCTGCAGCCCGATGACGTCAAGGCCGCCTCACCGCATCACTGCCGCTGAAGGGGGACGCCCATGCATGTCGATGCGATTCCTGAGATCGGTAGTCTGAGCACTGCCGAGAAGATCCTGCTTGTCGAAGACTTGTGGGACAGCATCGCCGCGGACGCAGCGCCTCTCCCGGTGCCGCAGAGCCATCTTGATGAACTCGAGAGACGGTGGGCACGTCTTGCCGCGGCGCCGGGCGACCTGCTGTCTCTCGACGAGTTGAAGGCGAAGGTCGACGCAAGCAGATGAACCACAGGCTACGGTTTCTTCCCGAGGTCGCCGGTGATGTCGTAGCTGGTTCACGATGGTACGAGGAGATGTCCCCCGGACTCGGTGAGGACTTCGCGCGTATGGTCTACGCTCGCATCGACGAGATTCCCTTACTGCATCTACTACGCGGTCGAAGGAGATGCGATCCTGGTTTTGGGGCTCTTCCACAGCGCTCGACGACCGGCGACCACTGCGGCCACCTTGGAAGATCGCGCCGATCGGTGATGCCCGCCGCCACGAGCGCCATGACTCCCGCTTTCGCGGCGGGGACTGTGTCGTGTCCACGTCCCGCGCGCCTCGTGCAGGCAAACGTACGCTTGGACGTGACGTTGCTTGAAGAGCGCCGATCGACAACATGGCAGCCGCACCACGCTCGCGCGTCGCACGAAGTCGCCTCTCGCAATTCACCGGGCCACCGACGACCCGGGCGAAGCGTACGACGAGGTCATCGACCACCTGCGCGTGCCCGAGCGCTACGGCCCGCCGACGCCCAGCTGAGCGGCTCCGTCGCCCGCCCGGGCCCCCGCCGCCGGAGCCGCCATCACTGTTGAGACCCGTGACGCGGCGACGGCGGTAACCTCTTGCATCGTCCGAGCTTACGTCCCCAGCGTCACCCCACGAGCACTCAAGTCCGAACTCATCACCGCCAGCACTTCCCGCGCGTCGGCGAGCGCCTGTGCCGCATCGGATGAAGCCGTCTCCGGCCATTCACCGGGATAGCGCGACTCCACAAGCCACAGGCTCAACTGCACCAGGTCCGCGGACGACTCGTGAACTCCCCAGTCGTCCGGCAAAAGGTCCACCAGAAGCTCAAGGTTATGAGTCCTCGGGGGATCGACGTCGAGGAACACGAGTCCAGCCTTGACGGCCTTCTCCGCAGACTGCTGCCCCAGTGTCGCGACGTGACGAGCGGCCACACCGGGCGCCGACCGCAACGCCTCGGCTGCCTCCAGATCCTCGGCGGCGAATCGCAGCCATCGTGTAGCCTCGGCCATGAGCTCCTCAGGCGTCGCGCTCATACACGGCCTTTCCCTCCAGGAGCGCTGATCTGAGCACGTCGCCCGGGGTCTCGCCGCGACGAGCGATCTCGTCGGGGTCTGTGGGTACTATGTCGATGGCGGCCCGCAGCCCGCGCAGCGCCTTGGTCATGCCCACGGCCGTCTGCCGCTTGTCGCCTAGGTGCGGCACGACGACGAGCAGGTCGAGGTCGCTGTCGGGATTCGCCTCGCCACGAGCATACGAGCCGAAGACGATGATGCGCAGCGGGTCGAAACCTCTCACCAAGCGCTCGATGGCTTCGGGCAGCTTCTCGATGGCCGGCGCTAGCGCAGCATTCACGGGTACACCTCCGGTTGGCGTCCGTGCCAGTCTACTCCGGAATGCGCGTGACGACGAAGAGGCGTCAAGCGCGCGGGTGGCTCCAACGCAGACCCGTGACGCCGGCCGATCCTCCCGTCGAGCACGGCCTCAGGCTCACGCGCGAACGTCCGCGAGGCCAACGAGGCCGGCGAGGCCGGCGACGACGTCTTCGTCGGCCAGGGCGTCGTCTTCACCGACGACCCGCACCCCATGGGCTGCCCGCGCTACCAGGACTGCAAAGGGGGCCCCGTGGTGCGCCGCCTGGCGCGCATCGGCGCCAACAGCACGATCCTGCCGGGCGTCGAGATCGGGGAGGGGGCCCTGGTCGGCGCC
>JBBQFA010000323.1:0-2964 GCA_038321515.1 Thermoleophilia bacterium
CTGCGCCTCGTGAGCGAGGGCCACGTGCGCGGCTGGGACGACCCCCGGATGCCCACGATGTCCGGCCTGCGCCGGCGCGGCTTCCCCGCCGAGGGCATCCGTGACTTCGTCGCCATGGTCGGCGTGGCCAAGACCGACAGCGTCGTCGAGGTGGGCATGCTGGAGCACGCGGTGCGCAATGTGCTCAACCGGACGGCGACTCGCCGCTTCGCCGTGCTGGACCCCCTGAAGGTCGTCATCGAGAACTACCCCGAGGGGCAGGTCGAGGAGATGGAGGTCGTCAACAACCCGGAGGACCCGTCTGCCGGGAGCCGCCGGGTGCCCTTCACCCGCGAGCTGTGGATCGAGCGCGACGACTTCATGGAGGAGCCGGTGCGCAAGTTCTTCCGCCTGGCCCCCGGCCGCGAGGTGCGGCTGCGGTCCGCGTACTTCGTCACCTGCAATGAGGTGGTCAAGGACGCGGCGGGCCGGGTCGTGGAGCTGCGCTGCACCTACGACCCCGCCACGCGCGGCGGCAGCGCGCCCGACGGCCGCCGCCCCAAGGCGACCCTCCACTGGGTGTCGGCCGCTCACGCCGTGCCCGCGGAGGTCCGGCTGTATGACTACCTCTTCCGCACCCCGCACCCCGGGGCCGACGGCCGCGAGCTCTTCGAGGACCTGGACCCGGACTCCGAGACCGTGCTCCGGGGCTGCCTCGTGGAGCCGGCGCTCGCCGAGGTACCGGCCGGCGAGACCGTGCAGTTCGAGCGGCTCGGCTACTTCTGCCCCGACCCTGATTCGGCGGCCGGGGCGCTCGTCTTCAACCGGACTCTCACGCTCAGGGACACCTGGGCGAAACTGCAGGCGCAGGGACGGCAGAACACGGCCTGACGGTTGAGGCGGGTGCCGTCGCGCGGTACACTCTGGCTGCCTCCGGGCATCGCTGGCGAGTGGCCTAATTGGCAAGGCACCTGACTCTGGATCAGGGGATTGAAGGTTCGAGTCCTTCCTCGCCAGCCATCTTCTCTCCCCTTTCCCCAGGACCGTGTTCTCCTTTGACGTGGGTGACATCCGTGTATGCACTATGGTCACGGTCGGAGGTGGCGTCGCTGTGCTCTCGCCCGCAGACTTCCTGGAGAGATTCCGCGCTCAGAGTCGAGCGTGATACAGCGAACAAGTCAGCCCGTGTCGCCCAGCGGTCGCATGAGGCGCTGCCGGGTGGCCCTCGAGGCTGAATCGGAGTACCGTCATGCACCCCGCGCTTGACGCGCGACCGCCATCCCCACCAGTGAAATGACGGCATGGCCGCGACGTGCCATGCCTCAGGAGGTCCCCCTGTCTACCAAGCCGACTACCCCCAACGACAAGCCAGTCCTGCTCTCCGAAGAGGTGGCGGCGAGCAAGTGTGGCGTCAGCCGCCCGGCGTTCCGGCGCTGGGCCGCGGCCAACTGCATCAAGCCGGTGCTCGTGCCAGGCGCTGAACGCCGCAAGCTCTACAAGCTCGCAGACATCGAGGTCTTCGTCCTCTCGCGCTGATGCGCTGCGCTCAAGCGCCGCCGCGCCACGCGGCATGTGGCTTGGACAGGCATGCCCTCGTCTGAAGCTGCGACCGTGCGTGTCACTGAGCACGCCGATCAATATGAGTCGCGCCCTTCGGGGTCCTGGTAGTGCGCCCGCGGGTGCCATGGCGGCTGCGCTGCCAGCTCGACGGCCCGGCTCTCGCCCTCGGCGACACCCCGGCCCGAGAGCAGGACGTAAACGTCGTCGTTCTTGAGACCCAGGAGGACGCCGTCATCGCCCCAGATGTCGGCGTGCCAGCGATCGTCGCGGTACTTGGCCGAGGTCTTGCCGCACCGGCACGTGGTCAACTCGAGGGCGTCGAGCGCTCGGACGTCCTTGCAGTACCCGCACAGCAGTAGCTTCACGTCGCCACCTCCTCTTGGCCCGTCTGTTCGTACGCTGCCATTGGCAGCGAAATCATGCCGCAGTAAGGCTACCTGACCGGCCGGAAGCAGGACGCCGCAACCCGATTCGCAACCACCCCCCGCCGAAAACGGCGGCGCTCAGCTCAGCGCATCGGAGCGACTGTCTCGTACACGAGGCCGACCGCCGGCCCCACATGGACCCCGACCACCGGCCCTACCGGGACGACAGGCACGGGGCACCCGGCGATGGGCTCGATCGTCTCACGCGCGAACCGCGCGGCCTCCTCAAGGTCCGCGATCGCGTGGACCACGACTCTCCCGAATCCGTATTCCTCGATGTCGTCACGCATGAGCGACGCCATCCGCGCGAGCGCCTTCTTGTACGTGCGCACCTTCCCCGCGATGTCGGTGGTCCCGCCTGCCGTCGTGAGGATCGGCGTGATCTTCAGCGCGATGCCCAGAAGCGCGGCGGCCTTGGAGATACGCCCGCCGCGAGACAGGTACTCGAGGCTTCGCGGTACGAAGAGATAGCGCGTCCGGCGGATGGACGCTCGCGCCGCAGCTTCGCAGTCGTTCAGGTCGCCACCAGCGCCGGCGACCTCCGCGGCGGCGAGGGCGGCGAAACCCTCCTGCATGCAGTTCGACTCCGAATCAATGAGCGCGATGCGCGCGTCAGGGTACCGCTCGCGGGTCCAGTCCGCCCCGATCTCCGCCGCACGAAGGGCGCCGCTCATCTTTGCGGACATGAGCACGGCCAGCGTATCGTTGCCGCCGGCCGCGATACCGGAGAAGGCGCCGGCGAAGTCCGCGGGCGAGGGCTGCGACGTCGTGGGGAGAACCCGCGTGTCGGCGAGCCGCCGGTAGAAGGCGGACAGGTCGAGCTCCGTCTCGGGCACCGTCGCGCCGCCCTCGTTCACGTAGAGCGGGACAACGACGATGTGCAGCCGTTCGAGATCTTCCGGAGGCAGGTAGCTGGCGGAGTCGGTGACCACGGCAACGCTCATAGCTCTCCCAGTAGCCGACGGTGCCTGAGATTCTACCATCGGCTCCCGAGGAGGGA
>JBBQFA010000324.1:0-2959 GCA_038321515.1 Thermoleophilia bacterium
ACATCGAACCGCAGTGGCAGCGGGTCGAGACCGAGGCGGCGCTGCAGGCGGCTCTCGCCGCCGACCTGTGGCAGGTGGCGCTCGTCGACTACAACCTGCCCGGCTTCGGCGGCCCCCAGGCGCTCGCCGTGCTCGCCGCCAATGCCCCCGACCTGCCTGCCATCACCGTCACCGGGGCGATCAGCGAAGAGACCGCCGTGACGACCATCACCGCCGGCGCCGTCGACTACGTGCTCAAGGGCAACCTCACCCGTCTAGCTCCGGCGGTGCTGGGCGCCGTCGAGGGCGCCGAGCTGCGGCGCCGGCAGCGGCGCGCCGCCGAGCAGGCCCGCCAGAGCCAGTTCGCCGTCGATCACGCCTCCCAAGTGATCATCTACGTCAGCGAAGACGGCGTCTTGCTGTACGCGAACACGGCTGCAGCTGCACTCGCAGGCATGCCGCCTGAGGAGACCGTCGGCCAGAAGATCTGGGGCTGGTCCCCGCTGGTGGACGAGGCGCGCTGGGCCGAGCTGTGGCGGGTCGCCGGCCAGCGGCCCATCGTCGACTTCGAGGCCACCATCACGCCCCCCAACGGCGAGGCGCGCATCGTCTCGGCCACGTTCGACCGGCTGGAGCGCGATGAGGGCGCCTTCATGATCGTCTACGCCCGCGACATCACCGATCAGCGTGAGGCCGAGGAGCGCGCCGACGATACCGAAGCGCGCTACGGGCGCCTCACGGACAATGCCCCCGACATCATCTTCCGCTACGAATTCTCCCCGACGATGGGCCTGACCTACATCAACCCCGCCGTCGAGGCCATCACGGGGTATACGCCGGCCGAGTGCTACTCCGACCCGCAGCTGATGCTCACGATGATCCACCCCGACGACGCTCCGCTGATGGCCGGCATGCTGCAGTCCCTGAGCCCGCCGGACAAGCCCATGCTCATGCGCTGGATCGGCAAAGACGGGGTCACTCGGTGGATGGAGAGCCGGGTCGTGCCGGTGCGCGCCGCTGACGGGCAGCTGCTGGCCGTAGAGGGCATCACCCGCGACGTGACTCAGAGCAAACACGCGGAAGGGGAACTACGGGCGTCGAAGCAGCTTCTCGAAGGGACCATGAACGCCCTACCGGTCCGGGTCTTCTGGAAGGACAAGGACCACGTCTACTTGGGCTGCAACGCGGCCTTTGCGCGCGACGCGGGGTTCTCCGACCCAGCAGACGTCGTCGGCAAAGACGACTACCAGATGGGGTGGAGAGATCAGGCCGATTCGTATCGAGCCGACGATCGCCGGGTCATCGAGACCGGCCGGGAGACTGGGCTCATCGAGGAGCCTCAGACGACGCCGGAAGGCGACACCATCACTCTGCTGACGAGCAAGTTGCCCCTCCGTGATCCCGACGGCGAGATCAACGGTGTGCTCGGTACCTACATGGACATCACCGATCGCGTCGAGGCCGAGCAGGCGATGCGCCTGAGCGAAGAGCGCTTTCGGCGTGTCTCCGATTACGCCACCGATTTCGCCTATTCCTGCGTGAAGTCGCCCGAGGGCTCCTTCACCTTTGATTGGCTCACCGGCGCGGTGCAGGGCATCACCGGCTACAGCACCGAGGAACTGCTCGGGTGGGGCTGCTGGAAGCCACTCGTCGTCGAGGAAGACTTGCCCATCTTCGAGGGGCGAGTGACCGGCCTGGCGCCGGGCGAGTCCAGCGTGTGCGAACTGCGGATCCGCGACAAGCAGGGCGCCGTGCGCTGGCTGACCGTCTACAGCGAGATGGCGAGCGACCCCGAGGAGCCAGCCACTCATCTTCTCTACGGGGCATGCCAGGACATCACCGAGCGGCGTCGCGCGGAGGATGCGTTGCGCGAGAGCGAGACGCACTTTCGCGCCTTCTTCGAGCAGGCGAGCATCGGCATGGCGACGACGAGCCTCGAGAAGGTCTGGCTCGAAGTGAACGACACGTTATGCGACATGTTGGGCTACACGCGCGACGAGCTGGGCGCTATGACGTGGGCGGAGCTCACGTTCCCGGAGGACTTGGCCGCGGACGAAACGCAGTGGGTGCGTGTCGTCGCCGGCGAGATCGACGGCTACGCCTTGGACAAGCGCTTTGTGCGCAAGGACGGCGGAATCGTCCACACTCACCTGACGGTGCGCGCCGTGCGCGACCCGGACGGCGCCTTCGGCTACATCGCCGCCGTGCTGGAGGACATCACCGATCGCGCCCGGGCGGAGGCGGCGCGGCGTGAGAGCGAGGGGCGCTTTCTCGCATTCGCTGAGCACATGCCCGGACGGCTGTGGATCCGCGACCGGGAGCAGCGCTATCTCTACGTGAACAAGCGGCTCGCTGTCGACTTGGGCGCTGTCGAGGGCGACCTTCTGGGCAAGACGCCGGAGGACCTGTGGGACGCGGAGACCGCAGCCGGCACCAGACAGATGTGCCAGCGCGCGCTCGACGGCGAGGTCGTGGATGTCCTGGAGCGGTGGCCGGACGTGGAGGGATCCGGCTTGTTCCGATCGCTGGTTTTCTCCCTGGCCGGAGAGGGCGACGAGAACATGCTCGGCGGGCTCACGTTCGACGTGACCGCCGAGCAGCAGGCTCACGAAGAAGTGCGCCACCACGCGGAGCGCCTGCGACGCACCGTCGAAGGCGCCGTGCTCGCCATGAGCAACGTGGTCGAGACGCGCGACCCCTACACGGCCGGGCACGAACGGCGTGTCGCCGAACTCGCCGTGGCGATCGGCGCGGAGATGGGCATGAGCGGCGAAGAGCTGAACGGACTGCGCCTGGCCAGCCTCATCCACGATATCGGCAAGATCGCCGTGCCCGCCGAGATCCTCGCCAAGCCGGGGCGCCTCAGTGAGGTCGAGTTCAACCTCATCAAGCAGCACCCCCAGTCGGGCTTCGAGATCCTCGGGGCCATCGACTTTGGGCTCCCCGTCGCCGCGATGGTCTTGCAGCACCACGAGCGCCT
>JBBQFA010000325.1:0-2945 GCA_038321515.1 Thermoleophilia bacterium
CTCAGCATCGACCTCGCGACCGTGCAGACGAACATGGTCTTTGCCGGCACGCACGGCTCGGGGATGCCGGCGGCGACGCTCGTGGAGCGGCTCGCGGCCGAGGGCGTCCTCTGCCTCGACGAGGCGCCCTGGTCGGTGCGCCTTGTGACGCACCTCGACGTCGATGACGAGGGCGTGGAGGTGGCGATCGCCGGCGTGCGGAAGGTGCTGGGCGCGGCGTAAGGCTGAGACCCGCGCGCCCCGGCCCGCATGGGCGCTTGTGTCGCCGTCCCCGGCCGCGCCCCTTGGCGGCCCACCCCCGACGGCGTACACTGCCCGAATGTATGCCACCCGGGTGGATGACTCGGCGTCTCGCCGAGCCGCGGGACCGGGTCGTCCGGGTCAACGACGAAGGGAGGGTGCAGTGACGGCTTCGAAGAACGGCCCGCGCGGCGCGCTCCGCCTTCCTCTCGAGAATCCGGTGACGAGCCTCCCCGCGACCGCCCAGCGGATCCTCGTGGCGGCGACGACGCTCCTGGCGGACCGCGGCTTCGAGGCGGTCACCCTGGAGAACGTCGCCGCCGAGGCGGGTGTCAACAAGGCGTCCATCCGCTACAACTTCGGCAACAAGGCCGGCCTGCTCATGGCCGTCGTGGACGCCTTGATCCACGACGAGTGCCTGCGCCTCGCTGCCGACACGGAGAACGTGCCGGTGGAGGAGCGCCTGCACGTGGCAATGGTCGGCATCCGGCGGATGATCGTCGAGGCCGACACGTTCCGCGGCTTCTTCGACATCCTGCCGCACGCGTTCAGGGACCCGGAGCTGCGCGAGCGCATGTTCTCGCTCTACGCCTGGTGGTACCAGCAGAACCTCAAGTGGCTCGGTCTCGGCGACAGCAAGGCCGCCATGGACTCGGACATGCTCATGGGTCTGGCCGAGCTCATCGCCGCAATCCCGGACGGGCTCTCCGTGCAGGCGGGGCTGAACCCGGATGGGTTCGACTTGAGCAGGCCGCTGGCGACGCTTGAGTTCCTGCTGCGCAACTCCATGGAACAGCTGGTCGAGATCGCCGAGCGCGCGGCGGAGCAGGAACCGGCTGGCGCCTGAGGGCTCGGCGTACGCGCGCAGCGTGCGCCGGAGTCACCCGGCTCGCCTCATCTTGACAGGGCACTCGCGCCGGCTATGCTGTATCCACCCAGGTGGGTAACTCTCGGACGCTTGCGTCCGGACGTGGCTCTCCGGGAGTCCGGGAGGCGTCGTAGGGGGTGGGCGTTGAGTTCAGTCGTGACACGGATGGGCGACGGAAGCACGGTGCGCCTGACGCGCGACGAGATCCGCCGCGATGTCCGCGAGGGCTCGGAGGCGGCCGCCGTCAAGGCGAAGATCCCCGTCCTCGACGAGAACGAGATCGACTACCTCGTCGACATGTTCTGCTGCCCCAGCCGCGTGTGGGGCGTCGAGCGTGGCCACGAAGCCGTCATGACCAAGGACGGCGGCACCAACACGCTCATCTCCTCGCGGCTCTCGAGCGGCATAGCCGCGCCCATCGGGCGCGAGACGGCGGTCCGCCTCTTCGAGCGCGCCTTCGCCTTTGACTCCATGGAGGTCGGGCACCTCGACTACTCCGTCAAGCCCAGCAAGTTCATCGTGAGCGTCGAGCAGGAGCACATGGAACTGCTCCAGCACACCACGGTGCTCCCGCTCTTCTACGGGTTCATGCCCAACCTCGGCCTCTACTACCGGCCCGACGGCCAGTTCGCGAACCCGTCCGACCTGCTGCCTCTGGGCAGGATCGACGAGGCGCGCCGGACGCAGGAAGAGGCGCTGGAGGCCTGTCAGGCCGACGTCGTCTGGCAGAGCAAGATGTTCAGCGAGACAGGCTGCGACGGCATCAACTACGACACTGTCGCGTCCACCGGCGACGCCGAGTTCCTCGCCACGCTGCGCGCCACCGAGATCATCTCCTCGACGACCAACATGCCGGTCGAGGTGAGCATGGCGGCCGAGATGGTGCTCGGCTTCCACGGCCAGCTCGAGTACGACGGCACGCGGCTCGCCGGGCTGTGGCCGCACCAACAGATGAAGCTCGTGGAGAAGGCCGGCGCGGCCATCTTCGGTCCCGTGGTCAACAACAACAGCAAGAAGTCGTGCGCCTGGAACGTCGCCCGGGCCGTGACTTTCGTGAAGGCCTGCACGGCCGACGCCACGATCCCCATTCACCCCAACGTGGGCAACGGCGTCGGGGGCGTGCCGATGTTCGAGGTCTCGCCGATGGACATGGTGAGCCGCGCCAGCGCCGCGATGATCGAGGTCGGCAAGGCCGACGGGTTGTAGGTGGGCACCGGCGACCCGAACGGCATGGGGATGGCTCACGCTGTGGCCTCGTCGATGGGTGGCATCAAGACCGCTGGAGATCTGGTGGCCAGGATGCAGCTCACCAAGATGAGGCTCGGCGAGGCAAAGGCCTACGTCGCCGACAAGCTCGGCGTGAGCGTCTTCGACCTGTCCGACTCGACGGTCATGCGCACCGTGCGCGAGGAGCTCGACATCGGCGTCGTCACTGCGGTGCCGGGTCTCGCCAAGGGTCTCGAGGCCAAGGCGCGCATCGCCGACCTGCTCGGCATCCGCGTCAACTCCGTCGAGCGGCTGAAGGCCAAGACCGGCCTCGCCGCGCCCGCGCTCTGATGGCCGTGAGATCCACCCACCACGCGACGCCTCCGTCTCCCCCCGAGCGGCCGTCGCCGGTCTGTCTTTCGCCCGCGTCACCGCCAAGGAGGAGATGATGAAAGACCAGCTCAAGCAAGCCATCATCGCCGGCGACGCCGCCGCCGTGAACGCGCTCACCCAGGCGCTGCTCGCCACGGGGGCCTCGGCCCGGGAGATCCTCGACGAGGCCCTGCTCCCGGGCATGGACGTGGTCGGCGAGCGCATGCGCTCGGGCGACTGCTTCATCCCCGAGGTGCTG
>JBBQFA010000326.1:0-2945 GCA_038321515.1 Thermoleophilia bacterium
CTGGACCACGGTACGGTGCGCACGGGAGTCGCGGTCTCGGACGAGACGGCGACGCTGGCGCGGCCGCTCACGGTCGTCGCGCGGGTGGGCACCGAGGCCGGTTTCTCCGCTCTGCTCGCCCTGCTCGAGACGGAGCGACCAGAGCGCATCGTGGTAGGCTTACCCGTGTCGCTCGGCGGCGGTGAGAACCAGCAGGCGCGCCTGGCAAGAGCCTTTGCGGCGCGCCTCGCCGGAGCCGTCGACACCCCGGTCGAGTTGCTCGACGAGCGCTTCACGACGCGGCTCGCCGACCAGCGCGGCGGCAGTGCGGCGCGCGACGCGCGTGCGGCGGCTACGTTGCTTGAGGACTCCCTCAGGATGATGGATGACCAGGTACCGTGACGACGAGGCGGCGGGGTCGCACCCAGGGCCCTCGTTCGCAGGCGATCGCCTCGAGCCCACCCAGCGTCGCGGCGCGCGCAGCTCCGGCCGCGGCCGCCGTCGCGGCCGCATGTTCGGCTACCTGCTCGTCGCTGCGCTGGCCCTCGTCCTGGGACTCGGCGTGGGGTACGCGCGCGCCTACTTCGCCGATGGCGAGCTCGGCGCCACCGTGACCGTCGTCGTCAAGCCCGGCGCGAGCCTCAAGTCCATCGCGGCGCTGCTCGAGCAAAAGGGCGTGGTCAAGCACGCCCGCGCCTTCAGCATCAAGGCCGAGTCCGACGGGTACGCGACGCGCTTCATGCCGGGCGCGTACTCCATGCGGCAGAACGAGCCGTACGACAAGCTCGTGGCCAAGCTGCTCAAGGGCGTCAAGTCGCCGAGCGCCAAGGTCTCCATACCGGAGGGGACGACGCTGAAGCAGGCGGCGGAGATCGTCTCCGGCGCCGTAAAGAGCATCTCCGCCGACGACTACATCCGCGTCGCCCGTGACGATCCGCCGGCGTTCGGCCTCCAGGGCTACAAGAAGGGCACGACGCTCGAGGGCATGCTGTTCCCAGCCACCTACGAGGTCGGGCTCAAGGCGAAGGCCGAGCAGGTCGTGAACACCCAGCTCGCGGCCTTCACGGCGAAATTCACCAAGGTCGAGATGCGCCGGGCCGCGGCGGCGAACCTCACCGAGTACGACGTCGTGATCATCGCGTCCATGATCGATCGAGAGGCGATGGTGGCGACGGAGCGCCCCTTGGTGGCCGCGGTCATCTGGAACCGGCTGCGCAAAGATATGCTGCTGCAGATCGACGCCACCATCCAGTATGCGCTGGGCAAGACGAAGCCGCTCCTGACCTTCGACGATCTCAAGATCGACTCTCCCTACAACACGTACAAGCACATGGGTCTGCCGCCGACGCCGATCTCCAACCCGGGTCTGGCGGCCCTGCGGGCCGCGGCCGACCCGGCCGGCGTCGACTACCTCTACTATGTCGCTCGCAATGACGGTACCGGGCGGCACTACTTCTCGACGTCCTACGATCAGTTCCTGGCCGACCAGGCAAAGGCGCGGGCGAACGGGCAGTAAGCTCGGGCCGGGCAGGAGCGTGGGCCCGCGCGGCAAATGTAGGGGAGCACCAGGCGCCGTTCGACGTCGGTCAGAGGGGGCAACCACGATCACGGGCACCACACAGGTCATCGGCATCATCGGCGACCCCGTCTCGCACTCGCTGTCGCCGCGGATCCACAACGCCGCCTTCGCGGCGCTGGGGCTGGACGCCGTGTACGTCCCGCTGCCGGTGTGCGGCGCCGACATCGGCGCCGCGGTCAAGGGCCTCGCGGCCCTCGGCCTGCGTGGCGCCAGCGTCACGATCCCGCACAAGGGCGCCGTGCTCCCGCATCTCGATACGCTCTCGGACGACGCGCGCCTCGTCGCGGCCGTCAATACCATCGTCGTCGACGGCGGCCGCCGGCGCGGATACAACACCGACGTAGAAGGATTCCGCGGGGCCTTGGTCGAGGTCACCGGCGACTCTCTACGCGGTGAGCCGGCGCTGATCCTCGGCGCCGGAGGTGCGGCTCGGGCCGCCGCCCTGGCGCTGGCGCGTCTCGGCGTCCGGCTCACGATCTTCAACCGCACGGCAGCCGCGGCGGAGCGCTTGGTGGCCCTGATCGCGGCGGCTGTCCCGGGCGCGGTGTGTGACTGGCGGCCGTTGCCTGCTCTGACGGCAGCGGAGGTCGCGGCCCAGCGCCTCGTCGTCAACGCGACCTCGCTGGGCATGCTTGGCCAAAGTAAAGTCCCTGCGCTCCTGGCCGATACTCTAACGGCGGGGCAAGTCGTCTTCGATGTGGTATACGCTTCTGCGCCGACCGACTTGCTCGCTGCGGCGCAGGCTCGCGGAGCGACTGTCGTCGACGGCCTGGAGATGCTGGTGCGGCAGGCCGCCGAGGCATTCGAGCTTTGGACTGGAGACCCCGCACCGATGGATGTGATGAGAGATGCCGTCCGAGAATAGGCGGAGCAGAGACAAGAGGACGAGGATCGTCGTGCCCGGCAGCGGAGGAGACGCCCTGGAACCGATCATCAGCCCCATGGAGCGACAGACCGACCTGGAGCCGGCCAGCGACGGCGCGGACGATCTTCTGAGCGGGGATGCCGTAGCTCCGCCCGCCGAGCCCGGCGAGCGCGGGGTCACCACGGAGGACGTGCTCGAGCACATCGTGCGCAGCCAGCGCACGAGCAAGCTCCGGCTCGGCGACATCCTCAAAGAGATGGGTCTCGTCACGGAGGAGCAGGTCACGCATGCGCTCTCCCGCCAGAAGGAGACGCACAAGCGCCTGGGTCAGCTGCTGCTCGAGGAGGGCTTCGTCACGGAGCTGGACCTGAGCAAGGCGCTGGCGGAGAAGTTCGGAGTGACCTATCTCGATCTTACCGCGACCCTCTTCGACGGCGCGGCCACCGCCTACATCGACGAGAAGCTGGCGCGCCGCTACGGCGCCGTGCCGGTGCGCTTTCTCGACGGCAACACGCTCCTCGT
>JBBQFA010000327.1:0-2943 GCA_038321515.1 Thermoleophilia bacterium
CAACAACAGCGCCATCGGCGCCAAGGGTACGATGGTCTGGACCTTCACCGTGGTCGGCGCCGGCAAGGCTCCGCTGATCGCCGACTACCAGCAGGTCCCGGCCCAGGCCATGCCGATCAAGACGTGGCAGGTGGACTTCGCCGCCAAGCCGGGCTTCACGCCCAAGTCGGTCGAAGTCGTGGACACCTACCCGGCCGACACCGTGCACGTGATGCCGGGTGACCAAGTCAAGCTGAGCCTGAACGCGAGCGCCGGCGCCTGGGTCGTGCAGGGTACGTCCAAGCAGCTGGTGGCGGCGAAGCCGGTCAAGCAGGGCTCGAACACCGTCGTCGTCTTCAAGGTCGAGAACCACGGCATCGCCACGGCGGTGCTTCTCGCTAACGCCTCCGACAGCTACCCGTCGCAGGCGTACGCCTTCTCGGCGACCGTAGGCACGGGCAAAGCGCCCATCACGGTGGCCGCGGCCGAGCGTCACGCAGTCAAACCCATCGCGGTCAAGGTGGGGCAGACGTTCGACATCGCCCTCGAGAGCAACACGGCATCCACGGGCTACGCGTGGACGACCGCGAACATCGTCACTACCGGCGTGATCGAGCAGGTCGGCGACCCGACGATCATGCCGTCGTCCACCGATCTGCCCGGCGGTTCGGGCACGACACTCATGCACTTCAAGGCCGTCGGGGCCGGCACTGCGGAGCTGGTGCTCCTCAACCAGCCTCCGGCCGGCAACGCCGCGCCGGCAGGTATCTACATGACCGTGGTGACCGTGCAGTAGGGCGGCCCAGAAAGAAGGACGAAGACGGCAGGGCGGCCGGCGCGAGCCGGCCGCCCTGCGTCAGTTCAGGCCGAAGCGGTGCATGTCGTGCTCGCCGGCGCCGAAGTAGTGGGCCGTCTCGTGCAGGACGGTGATGCGGATCTGCTCGGCCAGCTCGTCGTCGTCGGGTACCTCGCGCTCCAGGTTGCGCTGGAAGAGGTGGATCACGCCGAGATCGGGCCCGGGGCCCAGCACCGACTGGTCAGGCATGGCGATGCCGTGGAACAGGCCCAGCGTGCGGGGGTCGAGTCCCTCGAGCACCAGCGCCTCAGACGGGTGGTCCTCGACGAACACCGGCACGTTGCCGAGGCGCGCCAGGATCTCCGGCGGCAGCTCGTCGAGGGCCGCAGCCGCGAGGCTCTCGAACTCGGCCCGCGGCAGGCGCGGCTCGGGCCCGTCGTTGGCCTGGTCGAGGCGCAGCGTGGCCAGCCACTCCGTGGCCATGCCCTTGGTGTCGCCCTTGTCCTCGCAGGCGATACCGAGCAGGTGGCGTGCGTCGGCCTCGTCGAGCGGGTCGAGGCGGGGGCCGGCAAGCAGCTCGCGCAGCAGACGCGCGGCCTCGCCGGCCGCGTCGTAGTCGAGGTACACCTCCGCCGACCCGAGCCAAGGCTCAGGATCGTCCGGGTCGGCGTCGCTCCAGCGGCGGTAGGCCTCGAGCGCCGCCTCGGGATCCTCCTGTTCGCGGGCCAGTGCCGCCTCGAGCTCGATCACGGCCGGGTCCTCTGGGGCGCTGGCGCGGGCGCTCGCGAGTGCCCGCGTGACCGCCCGCAGGTCGCCCTCCGCGAGAGCGTCCCAGGCGTCGTCGAGGAGTCGCTCGGTTTCCGGGTCCAGCTGGTCTTCGTCATCCATGCCGCTACTGTACCTTGGCGCGGCGTGGCGGCCCACCGGCCACCGTCACGCGGATCCCCGATGCGACCTTGCGTCGTCACCCCCCTATGGGGGTAAGATCGTTGGTAGTCGAGCTTGGCAAGGAGGTGGGTCATGGCCTACACGTATCAGCCCAGGGACCCCCGGGCGAAGCTGAGGGAGATCGTCACGAAGTACGTCTCCTCGATGCGCGTCGCAGGTCGCGCCCCGAACCGTGGCGTCGTGTTCGGCGAGGGGCAGTCACCCGCGCCACCCGCGGTCCATGGCTGGCTCGTCGACGACCGCCGGCCGGGCCAGAGCGACGATCGGTATCTCGTCCTCGACGACGGGGACGTCTGGCGCGCCAAGACGGGCAGCGCCGCAGCGGGCAACCGACCGACACTCGAACTGGATACCGCGGTCGCGACGTGGCTGGCTGAGCCGAACGACGATCTCGTGATGCTTCTGGCGCGCTCCTTGAGTGACGCGCGCATGGGAGGCAACGGGTGGCTCGAGGACGGGGACGGCGTCCAGTGCGTCGCCGAGCGGCGGCGTGACCTGCTGGCCCACGGTGGGCCCGAGCGCCGCGGGAGCGGCTGACCCGGCCGGCGCTCTCCGCCGGCCGAATGGCCGCGGCAGCGGCGCTCTGATATAAGCAAGGGCGTGGATCACCCCTCCGCCCGCCCCGTCCCTGAAGCTCCAGTGCGGCAGCGCCGAGCCCGCGGCGCGGCGCGCCCGCTGTTCCTCGGCATCGACTGCGGCAAGGTCACGACATCGCTCGCCGTGGGCGAACTGGGCGCCGACGGAGGGCTGCGCCTCCTCGAGACGCGCGCCGAGCGCCATCTCGGCGAGCCCCTGCGCCCGTTTCTGGAGCTGTACGGCGAGCTCGACGCCGGGCGGCTCGCCGGAGTCGCCGCGACCGGTGTGTGCGGCGACCGCCTCGGTACGCCGGTCATCGGCGGGATCCCCGAGGAGATCGCTCAGGAGCAAGCCGCCGGCTGGCTCTATCCGGACGGTCCGCTCACCGTCGTCCGTATCGGTGGCGGCGGCTACTCTGTGCTCACCCGTGACGTGCGCGGTCGCATCGCGTTTGATGCCAACGAGCGCTGCTCGGCCGGCACCGGCGAGACCGTCGAGGGGCTCTGCGCTCGTCTCGGACGTTCACTCGAGGAGGCCGTGGCGCTCGCCGAGGCCAGCCCCGACGGCGTCACGGTGACCAGCCGCTGCGCCGTGTTCGCCAAGAGCGAGCTGACGCACTTCGCCAACCAGGGCGAGTCGCACGG
>JBBQFA010000328.1:0-2933 GCA_038321515.1 Thermoleophilia bacterium
GACGGCCGACGAGCGCTCCGACCTCTACAGCCTCGGTGTGGTCCTCTACGAGATGCTCACCGGCCGCGTGCCCTTTCGCGGCGAGACCGACCTTGCGGTGGCGCTGCAGCACGTCTCCGCGGCGCCGCCGAACCCGCGGACTCTCACGCCGGCGGTGTCCGAGGCGCTCGCCGCCGTCGTCATGCGGGCGCTGAGCAAAGAGCCCCACGACCGCTACCAGACGGCCACGGAGTTCGCGGAGGCGCTGCGTCGCGCGCGTGACGGCGGGCCGGCGTCCGCCGCCGAGCATGCTGCTCCGGCCCATGGCGCGGGGGGCGCTGCGCGGGCGCCTCGCCCCGAGGCGTCGTCAGCCGGGGCGCCGGGCGCGCTTACGGCTGTCGTGTCGCCTCCGGCCGGGCGTACGGCGCTGGCCGCCGAGGCTCCGACCCGCTACGGCGCTCCGCGCGAGGCGCCCACCACGGTGCGCCCGCGCCGACGCCGGCGCCCGCGCCTGCTGCTGGCGGCCCTGGTCGTGGCCCTGGCCGTGGCCGCGGTCGCGGCGTGGGCCGTGTACGCGTTCGTCATGACCGCCGGTGCGACGGTGCCGGCCGTCGTGGGCCAGCCGAAGGCCGACGCGGTCGCCGCGGTACGCAGCGAAGGACTGCGGCCAGTGGTCCACTACGTGTGGGCCGACAAATACGCGACCGGTGCTGTCGCGAGGCAGTCACCGCGCCGCGGGGCCAAGGTCGACGACGGTGTCAAGGTCGACCTGTGGGTGAGCCGCGGCCCGCTCCACCTACCGGCACCCGACCTCACGGGTCGGGCGGCGAGCGTCGCTCGCCAGCAACTCCAGGCCGAGTCGCTCAACGGGCGCAGTCGCCGGGCGGCTTCGCCGACGGCGCCGAAGGGCCAGATCTTCAAGCAGAAGCCGGCCGCCGGCGCCACGGTGGCGCGCGGCGACACGGTGACGTTCTGGGTGAGCAGCGGCCCGCCGTCGATCACCGTGCCGGACGTGGTCGGTCTCTCGCGGGGCGACGCTTCGGCCTTGCTGGAGGAAGCAGGGTTCACGGTGAACACCGACCTCGTCTTCGGCCTCGGCGAGATCCCCGGCGACGTGGTCGCGCAAGACCCGGTCGCCGGCACACTGGGGCGTGCCGGCGACGAAGTCGTGATCGAGGTCGCCGTCTTCTGACGGCGTCGCCGGCCGGCGACGGCCGCGCTCGCTCGCCTGGCATCAGCCGGTGCGGCCCGGCCGTGTACGTGGCTCCACGGCCGGGAGCTCCCAGGCGTCGGGGCGCCGGTAGCCGATGCCGCCGGGGACGGACCAGGGCCCGTGGGCGGCGTGGCCGCTCCCGCCCGGCGGGGGTGCGGCGAGCGGGCCGCCGGCGAAGCCGGCGCGGCGCTCGCCCGGTGGCAGCGCCTCTTCGCGGCCCAGTACCCTCGTGAGGTCCGCGATGCGGTGCGCGACCACCGCGAGGCCGTGCTCCTCGTCGTTCTGCAGCTCGCCGTCGACGAGCAGATAGATAGCCTCCTTCAGCACGCGCCCGTACTTGAGGTAGACGTCGTTGAAGACGACCACCTGCCCGAGCTCGGTCTCGTCCTCGAGGGTGAGGAACATGGTGCGGTGGCCGCTGCGGATCCAGGGCATCTGGGCGCGCTCGAGCACGCCGGCGAGACGCACGCGGTGGCCGTGCCGCAGCTCGGGAAGGCGCGCCATGGGCGTGACCCCGAGCGCCTCGACCTCGGCGCGCACGAAGCGCAGCGGGTGGGCACTCACGTTGAGGCCGAGCAGCTCGAGCTCGACGCTCACGCGCCGCTGCCGCGACCAGTCGGGGAGAAAGGTGAGCGGCCCGAGCTGCTCGTCGAGGGCGAGGCGCGGCTGGTCGAGGCCGGCATCGGCGGCCGCCGCGCCGGAGGCCGAGCCGGCCCCGCGACCGGCCCCGCCCGCTTTGCCGCCGCCGCGCCCCGCCGGCCTGGCGCCGGCGTACAGCAGCGGCACCTGCGCGACCAGCTCTTCGCGGCGCACTCCGAGAGTGTCGAAGGCGCCGAGACGCGCGAGGTTCTGGGTGATCTCGCGGCTCACGCGCGTGCGCCCCACGAAGTCCGCGAGCGAGGTGTAAGGCCGCGCCGTGCCGGCCGCAGGCGAGGCCGCCGCGGGCCCGCCGCGTCCTTCGACGATCGCCCGCCGAGCTGCCGTGCTCATTTCTTTTACATACGCCAGCCCCACGCGCAGCGCTCTCCCGTCGTCCTCGACCTCGAACCGCTCGCCGCTCAGGTTGACGTCGAGCGGCAGCACGCGCAGCCCGAAGCGCCGCGCGTCGTTGAGCACCACGCGCGGCGAGTAGAAGCCCATGGGCTGGTTGTTCAGGATGCCGCAGTAGAACTCGGCCGAGTAATGTGCCTTGAGCCAGGCCGAGGCGTTGCAGACGATGGCGAAGCAGGCGGCGTGCGCCTTGTTGAAGCCGTAGGCGGCGAAGCCGCGGAGCTGGCGAAAGACCTCGTCGGCCGCCTCCCGCGACGTGCCCAGCGCCACCGCCTTCTCGACGAAGCTGCGGCCGATCTCGTCCATCTCCTCCAGCGAGCGTTCGTGCGTCATCGTGCGCCGCAGCAGGTCGCCCTCGGCAAGGCTGAACCCGGCGACGGCCGCCGCCACCTCGATGACCTGCTCCTGGTAGACGATGACGCCGTAGGTGCGCCGCAGGATGCGCTCCATGGCCGGATGCGGCACGGTGACCGGCTCTTTGCCGTGCCGACGGCGGATGAACGGCGCGATCATGTCGGCCTGCAGTGGCCCCGGGCGGAACAGCGAGATCGCCGCGATGACGTCTTCGAAGTCGCGCTCCTGCAGCCGCGTGGCCAGGTTGCGCTGCCCCGAGCTCTCGAGTTGGAAGAGGCCGACGGTGCGCGCCGACCTGATGAGCTCGTACACCTTGGGGTCGTCGCGCGGCAGCTCC
>JBBQFA010000329.1:0-2913 GCA_038321515.1 Thermoleophilia bacterium
GCCCGAAGACCTTGACCAGCGGCGAGCCGTCGCTGTGACGCAGCGCCCGCAACTCCTCGAGCAGCCAGCAGCCCAGCGCGCAGACACGCGTGTGGATGACGTCGAGGCCCACCGCCTCGACATGCTCGAGCCCGATGGTCACCGCCGGCAACCCGAGGTAGTCGATGGTTCCGTCCTCGAACCCGGTGGCGCCCGGCGCCAGATGGAACCAGTCCTCCTGCTGCACCGAGGCCAGCGTGATGGTGCCGCCGGCGAACCACGGGCGTCGCAGCTTGGCGAGCGCCTCGCGGCGGGCGATGAGGCAGCCGCTGCCGGTGGGGTAGCCGAAGAGTTTGTAGAAGGAGATCGGGATGAAGTCGGCGCCGATCGCCTGGGCGTCGACCGGGTTGGTCGGCGCGAAGGCGGCGCAGTCGAGGATGACGTCCCAGCCCAGTTCCCGCGCCTCATGCACCCAATCGAGCGGATGCTGGGCGCCGCTGAAGTTCGACTGCGCCGGGTAGGCGAACAGCTTGTCGGCGCCGTCGCCGGCGCCGCGCAGGGCCGTGTGGACCTGCTTCTCGTCGAGCCGCAGGTCCTCCTCGCGCACCGGGATGTAGGTCGCAGCCGCGCCCTTGCGGACGGCGAACTCACGGATGCCGTTGACCGAGTTGTGATTGTCGTAGCTCAGGAGGAAGACGCCGCCGGGCGCGAACGGGTACGCCTCGCCGACGAGCTTGAGAGCACCGCTGGCGTTGGGCGTGAAGACGATCTCGAACTCGTCCTCGGGAGCGTTGAAAAAGCGACGCACGGCATCGCGCGCCTCCGTGGCGAGCTCGGCCGAGGCGAGCGAGGTCGGACTCTGCGAGTGCGGATTACCGAGCACGCGCCCGGTCAAGAGCTCGTGGTGGCGGCGGAGCTGCGACTCCGCGTAGAGGCCGCCGCCGGTGTAGTCGAGGTACGTGTGACCCTGGCGGTCGAGGCGCGCGTAGTCGGCGGCGCGCAACTCGTCGACTGCCGTCGTGGCGACGAAGGCAGGGTACCGCCGTAGGAAGTCTTCGTGGGCGGCGGTCAGCCCGTGAGCCGCGTACCGCACCTTCGCCGTCATGGCTCATCCCCTTCTGTCGTATGGACGCAGCCATCACACGGGTGAACGACCTCACTGTCAAGAGCGCCGCCCGCGTCGCACAGTCCGCGCGGGCGGCCGGGCGGCCTCAGTGCAACAGGCCAGCTGCGCCCTTGACCGCGTAGAGCACGCCGATGACCAGAAACACGACCATGAGGATGGGGCGGTCGTACCGGGCGAGCCACTCCTTGGCCCGGGCGAGCAAGCCGCCGACCCGGCCCGGTGCGACGAAATACGCGACGACCGGCAGGACCGAGGTGCTCACGGCGACGGCGACGAACAGGCCCAGCGCCGTGAACGCCTGCGCCCGGGTCACCTGAGCGGCCAGGATGTCGCTCAGCGCCGGCCCCTCCATCTCGTAGTTCACGAGCATGACGCCGACCGTGGCCGCGCCGAGCGGCCCCATGCGGCCGATCCAGCGCATCCAGCCGGGCTCCTGCTTCTCCTCGCCCGGCTTCGGGCGGCGCACGGCGAGCACCAAGAACGCCACGAGAAAGGCGAGACCGACGAGCAACCACAGCACCATCATGATGCGGCCGGTACGCGTGCCCGCGCCGAGCGCCGTGCCGTGCAGAAGCAGCAGGACGGCGGCGCCGAAGGCATAGGACACGCCGATGAGAGCGGCCAGATAGGCGAGGCCGTTCGCCACCGGCCGCTCCGTCGCCGTCATCACGATGGCGGCGATGATCGGCACCGGGTTGACGGCGATCGCCACCGCGACCGGCAGGATCTGCGCGAGAAGTTGTTCCATGTCGCCGCCCACGGCGGTCAGCCGGCCGCCTGCATCACAGCCTCAACTCACCGGCAGGCGCCGCTCGCGGACTTCGGCGACCAACTGGTCGACGAACTGGGCGAGCGGCCGCGGTCCCTTGTCCTCGCCGCGTTCGCGCACGCCGACGGTGCCCTGCTCCACCTCGCGGTCGCCGACCACGAGGATGTAGGGCACCCTCTGCAGCTGCGCGTCGCGGATGCGCTTGCCGATACTCTCGCTGCGATCGTCGACGTCGGCGTGCAGCATGACCGGTGCCTTCTTTTCGTCGGCGGCGCCGGCGGCGCGCAGGGTGCGCAGCACCTCCTGCGCGTAGTCGGCGTGGCGGTCGGCGATCGGTAGCACCAATGCCTGCTCCGGCGCCAGCCAGGTGGGCAGATTGCCGCCGTAGTGCTCGAGCAGGATGCCCATGAAGCGCTCGATGCTGCCCAGCAGGGCGCGGTGGATCATGACCGGCCGATGCTCTTCGTTGTCGGCCCCGGTGTAGCTGATGTCGAGGCGCTCAGGCATGGCGAAATCGACCTGGATAGTGCCGCACTGCCAGGTGCGGCCCATGACGTCACGGATGTGAAAGTCGATCTTGGGACCGTAGAAGGCGCCGTCCCCCGGGTTCAGCTGGTAGGCGATCTGCTCGGCGTCGAGCACCGTGGCCAGCACGCTCTCGGCGCGCGCCCACACCTCGTCCGAGCCGATGCTCTTCTCCGGCCGAGTGCTGAGCTCGATCTTGACGTCGGTGAAGCCGAAGGCGGCGTAGATGTGTTGCATGAAGCGAACGACGCCGAGCACCTCTTCTTCGAGCTGCTCGGGGGTGCAGTAGATGTGCGCGTCGTCCTGGGTAAAGTAGCGCACGCGGAAGAGGCCGTGCAGCACGCCGCTCATCTCGTGGCGATGCACGCGGCCGAGCTCGGCCATGCGCAGCGGCAAGTCACGGTAGCTACGCCGGCGGCTCTTGTAGATGAGCAAGCCGCCGGGGCAGTTCATGGGCTTCACGGCGTAGGGCTGCTCGTCGATCGTGGTGAAGTACATGTTGTCCTTGTAGTTC
>JBBQFA010000330.1:0-2912 GCA_038321515.1 Thermoleophilia bacterium
GCGCTCACGCGGGGCGTGGTGCTCGTCGAGGGTACGGAGCGCAGCGGAGCGAAGATCACGGCCGGGTTCGCTCTCGATCTGGGCCGCGAGATCCTCTGCGTGCCCGGCGAGGCCGGTCGACGGCTGAGCGCGGCGCCCAACATGTTCCTGCGCGACGGCGCCAAGATGTGTGAGAGCGCCGCCGACGTGCTTCGAGCCATCGCCGTCGACAGCCCTGCCGGTGACGACCGGCGAGTGCAAGCCGGCAAGGACGAGGCAGCCGGCGACCTCTTCGAGGCGCTGGTGCTCGACCACGGCGAGGGCGCGGTGCGTGACGTGCTGCGCGCCCTCGGCGCCGCGCCTCTCAGTATCGACGAGCTCTCGCGACGCTGCCGACTCCCAACGCCCAAGGTGGCCGCCGCGGTGAGTGAGCTCGAGGTCGATGGCCTGGCACGGCGCCTGGAGGGCGGCCGGTACCGGTTGCAGCGCCGGTAGGCTCCCCGGCCACCGCGCGGGCTCTGGCTGGTGCCGGCGACGCTGGATGCGGGAAGGAAGGAGAGAGCCGGGCGTTGAAGCCTAGGGCGCCTCAGGGGGTGCCTAGTGAGCGTTCCGCCGGAGCGCGGCTCAGAACAGCAAGAGACGTCCGCCGCCGCCGCGGCCAAGGCCGACCCGCATGGCCGCTGCGGCGTGTTTCTGCGTGAGCTCGAGGTGCGCGGCGCCAGCGCCGCGACGCGACGCTCGTACTCGTCTGACCTCCGACAGCTGCTGGAGTGGCTCGCCGAGCGCGACCTGACGGTCGACGACCTCGGCCGCCGCCAGGTGCGCGCCTTCTCCGCGGAGCTCGGTCGCCGTGGCTACGCGCCGGCGACGCTGGCGCGCAAGCTCTCGACGCTGCGCGGCCTGACCCGCTCTCTCACCGAGTGTGGCGTGCTCGCCGCCAACCCGACCCGCTCGCTACCGGGTCCGCGCCGGCGGCGCCGTTTGCCGCGCGTGCTCAGCGTCGTCGACGTCGACGCGCTGATCGCTGCGGCCGACGGTAGCGACCCGCTGGCGCTTCGCGACCGCCTGATTCTCGAGCTCCTCTACGGTTGCGGGCTGCGCAGCATGGAGGTGGTCGCGCTTCGTCTCGGTGACGTCAAGGCCGGCCAAGCGCAGCTCGTGGTACGCGGCAAGGGCGGCAAGACGCGCGTAGTGCCGATGGGGGAGGAGGCCGCCGCCGCGCTGCGCCGCTACCTCGAACGTGGCCGCGCCCGGCTCGCCGGGCAGCGCCCGGGGGGCGCCGCGCCGTCATCCGCAGTAGCCGGCGGTCCATCGGCCCGACGCGACTCTTCGGCGGGCCGCAACGATCCTGCGCCGGCGCTTCGCGACCTTCGCCTTCTGGTGTCGCGGCGCGGCCGGCCGCTGCTCACCTCGGACATCCGTCGGCTCGTAGTAAACTACAGCCGACGAGCAGGGATCGATGCGGCGTCGCCGCACATGCTTCGGCATGCGTACGCGACGCACATGTTGGAGCGGGGCGCCGATCTGCGGGCCATCCAGGAGCTTCTGGGGCACGCGTCGGTCTCGACGACACAGGTGTACACGCACGTGAGCGGGGCGCACCTCCGGCGCACGTACGAGCTGCACCACCCACGAGCCTGAGAGCGGCGAGCGACGATGACAAGACTGGACGAGCACAAGGTGAGGGAGCTCTGGGGACGCTACAAGTACCAGGGTGACAAGGCGGCCCGCGACCGTCTGATCCTCGCCTACTCGCCACTCGTCAAGTACGTGGCCGGCCGCATGAGCAACGGTCTGCCGTCGCACATCGAGGAGTCCGACCTGATCAGCTACGGTCTGCTCGGCCTGATCGGGGCCCTGGAGCGCTTCGATCCGGCTCGCGAGATCAAGTTCGAGACGTACGCGATCTCACGCATCAAGGGCTCGATCATCGACGAGTTGCGTTCGCTCGACTGGGTGCCGCGCTCGGTGCGCAGCAAGGCGCGCGAGATCGAGAAGGTGTGCGCGATCCTCGAGAACCGTCTGCAGCGCGCGCCGACCGACGAGGAGATCGCCGAGGAACTGCACGTGTCGGTGCCCGAGTTTCAGCAGTCGCTCACGCAGATCGCCAACACCAGCATCGTCGCGCTCGACGAACTCTGGTCCATCTCGGGGTCGGACGGCGACCAGGCGGCGCTGATCGACACGATCGAGGACCCGAAGAGCAAGGATCCCTCGCGCATGCTCGACCTCAGCGAGATGAAGGCGCGTCTCGCCGCCGCGATAGACGCGTTGCCCAAGCGCGAGAAGATCGTCATCGCGCTGTACTACTACGAGAACCTCACGCTGCGCGAGATCGGCGAGGTGCTCGGCGTCACCGAGTCGCGCGTCTCGCAGTTGCACACCAAGGCGATCCTGCGGCTCAAGGGCCGGCTGCGCGACGAGATCGAGCCGGCCGCGATCGGCTGAAGCCGACGCGGCGGGGGAGTGCCGCCAGGCGCTCATGCCTGACTTGCGCGCGGAGGGTCGCGCGCCGCAGGCGCTCGCGGCCGTGAGGCCCGCCGTTAGGCGCGGCCGTCTGCTTCTGGTATCATTTCTGGCCGTTATGTCCATGCCGACCCGGCGGACCTCCAGGTCTGTGGCGGTGTCGGGCGGGAGGCGCTTGCGAGCGCCCGCCATGCCCGATTCCACAGATCGTCCACCGGCACCAGAGAGGCGGCGTACGCCGCCGGCGCCTTCGGCGCCGGGCCCGCGCCGCCCAGCAACCCTTTCAGAAGGAGTCAGTCTTGTCTGCATCCGAGCACACGGTGAGCATGAAGGACCTGCTCACCAGCGGCGTCCACTTCGGCCACCAGACCCGGCGCTGGAACCCCAAGATGAAGCAGTTCATCTTCGGCGAGCGCGGCGGCATCTACATCATCGACCTCCAGAAGACCACGGTCCTCATCGACGAG
>JBBQFA010000331.1:0-2908 GCA_038321515.1 Thermoleophilia bacterium
GTGGGCGCGCGGGCCGCGCAGCGTCGCGGCGCTGTTGGCGATATGACACAGGATGTCCGGATAGCCGGCCTTGAGCTCGGCCGCCAGCTCGCTGAACCGCGCGAGCTGGATCTCGTAGAACGTCGTGTCCGGCTCGTCGGCGGTAGCGAAGTGGCTCATGAGTCCGACCAGCAGGCCGCAGGCGGCGGCCCCCGCACAGAGCGCTCGCGCCTCGTCCTGCCTCACGCCGAGCCGTCCCATGCCGGAGTCGAACTTGACGTGCATGCGAACGCCGAGCCGGCACGCCTCGGCGACGAAGGGCGCCGACCAGGCGACGACGTCGGCGCCGGCCGCCGCGGCGCGCTCGAGCTCGGCGCCGGTCATGGCGCCGAAGATGATGATGGGCGCCGTCAGCCCCGCGTCTCGCAACTCCTCGGCCTCGGCCACGGCGGCGACGCCGAGCCAGGTGGAGCCGGCCTCCAGGGCGGCGCGCGCCGCCGGCACGGCGCCGTGCCCGTAGCCGTTCGCCTTGACGACAGCGCAGTGCACGGCGCCGTCCGGCAGGTCGCGCATCAAGCGCCGGACGTTGTGGCGGATGGCCTCGAGGTCGACCTCGGCCACCGCGCGTTCGCGGCCGGCCAGCACTCAGAGCCCCAGGATCTTCATGATGTCGTGGCGGGTGACGATGCCCACGACCTCCTCGCCCTCGACCACCGGCACCCTGTCGAACTTGTGCCGCGACATCAGCGTCGCGGCGGCGCGCGCCTCGTCGTCGGGGGCGACCGTCTTCACCTCGTCGCTCATGAGCTGACCCACCGTGGCGGCCGAGGCCTTTTCGAGCTGCGCCTTGAACTTCTTCTGGCTGCCCAGGTAGATGATGCTGTCGAAGAGTTCGAAGTAGTGGGGAAACTGGATGTCCGCGTCGAGCGCCATGAGGTCGCCCTCGGTGACGATGCCGACGAGCCTCCCGTCGTCGATGACGGGCACGCCGCCGATGCGCCGGTCACGGAACAGGGCGGCGAGGTCCTTCACCGACATGTTCGAGGGCACGGAGATGACGGGCGTGGTCATGATGTCACGAGCCAGGGGCTCGCTCTCGTCGATGGGGTCAGTGGTCATGCGTCTCCTCCGGAGGACCGGCCTTGAGCCGCTCCACGGCGGCGGGCAGGTAGTTGAACAGGTCACCGGCGACCATGCCTTCAGTGCCGACCGCCTGCTCCGCCGCCAGGTCGGCGGCGAGGCCGTGCACGTAGGCGCCGAGGCAGGCGGCGTCGGTCGCCGCAAGGCCCTTGGCGAGCTGGGCGACGATGACGCCGCTCAGCACGTCGCCGCTGCCCGGCGTGGCAAGGCCGGGGTTGCCGGTCGGGACGACGTAGGCCCGTCCCGACGGATCGGCGACGATCGTCGCCTCGCCCTTGAGCAGCACGGTCGCATTGCTTCGCTGCGCGGCGGAGCGAGCGCATCCGAGACGCTGGGCCGCCACCTCCTCGGCCGGACGGCCGAGCAGGTGGCCCAGCTCGCCCTCATGCGGCGTGAGCACCGTCGGCGCCGTGCGCTCGGCCAGCAGCTCCGGCCGGTCGCCGAGCGCGTAGAGGCCGTCGGCGTCGAGCAGCAGCGGCCGGTCGAGGCCGACGATCTCCTTGACCAGGAGCTGCGCCTCGTCGGCGCGGCCGAAGCCGGGGCCGACGGCAACGGCCTTGAGCTGCGCCGCCTGGGCGAAGACAGCGGGTCGGGCCGACATGCCGAACTGGCCGTCGGAGCCGGGCACCGTTACGGTGATCACCTCGGCGTAAGGCTTCTGCCCGCCGGCGCCGTCCGGCAGCGCGCAATGCACGAGCCCGGCGCCGCTGCGCAGGGCCGCGAACGCGGCCATGTGGGCGGCGCCCTCCATGCCCTTCGAGCCGCCGACGACCAGAACGGTGCCGACAGAACGCTTGTGGTCGAGCGCGCCCTTGGGCACGACCAGCTCGCCCATGGCGTCGTCGGTGAGCAGCCAGACGTCAGCGTCGTGGTCGCAGAGTGTGGGGATCCCGATCGGCACGATCACGACCTCGCCCGAGAGCGCGCCGCCCGGCGTCACGAAGTGGCCGATCTTGGCGGCGTGGAGAGCGACGGTGAGGTCGGCGATGACCGCCGGTCCATGCACGGCGCCGCTGCTCGCGCCGACACCGCTCATGATATCGGCGCTGACGACGGCGCCGGGCGCCTCGTTGATGAGCTCGATGACGGCCGCCGCCGGGCCCTTGGCGGCGCCGGTGAAGCCGGTGCCGAACACGGCGTCGACGACCACGTCGGCCATCTCCGTCAGCACCATCGTGTCTTCGTTCAGCGACCCGGCTGCGTCGGTCGCCGGCCGCACGTCGACGCCGAGCGCCGCCAGGATGTCGAGGTTCAGCCTGGCGTCGCCCGTATACTCCTCGGCCGGGGCCAGGATGAATACGGTCACCTCGACGCCGGCGTCGAACAGTTCGCGCGCGACGACGAACCCGTCGCCGCCGTTGTTGCCCTTGCCGGCGAACACGACCGCCTCCTCGGGCGCGAAGCGCTCGAGGATCTCGGTGGCCACTGCCAGCCCGGCACGCTCCATGAGGTGTCCGCCGGGGATGCCGATGCCCTGGATCGCGGTGCCGTCGACCTTCTGCATGCCCTCGGCCGTGTACAGACCCAGCAGCAGGGACTCATCCATGCTCGTCCTCCTTGAGTGCGGCGGCCACGGCATACGCCAGGCCGCCGGTGTGACTCAGCGAGACCTCGACCCTCGTGACTCCGAGGCGGCGCGCGATGTCGGCGACGCGGCCGTGCAGCGCGATCAGCGGCTTGCCTCCCGACAGTACCTCGATATCGCGCCAGACGAACCCGATGATACCGATTCCCAGCGCCTTGCCCACCGCCTCCTTGGCGGCGAAGCGGGCGGCGTACCGCGACCAGC
>JBBQFA010000332.1:0-2859 GCA_038321515.1 Thermoleophilia bacterium
GATCGCGTCCTCTTCCTGAACGAGCTGCGCTTCCGCAAGGGCACGGCGCTCCGGCTCAGCGAACCCCTCGACAATACCGCGCTCCCGGCGGCGGCGGCCGTGCGCGGGCGCCGCGGCGTGGTCGAAGGCGTCGACTACCGCCGGGTCCCGGTGTTCGCCGCGGTGCAGCCTGTGACGGGCACCGCCTGGTTCATCATCGCGAAGCTCGACAGCGGCGAGATCCTCGGGCCTCTCCGCGTGCGCGCTTGGGTCACAGCAGGGTCCACGGCGATCCTCGTGCTGCTGGCCGGCGCCGGCGCCCTCGTGCTCTGGCGCGGACGCGAGACCCGGACGGCAGTCGCGCTCGCAGCGAGCCAGAGCAGGTTCCGGACGCTCTTCGAGAGCATGACCGAGGGCGTCGCGATGAATGAGCTCGTGTACGACGCCGCCGGCGCTCCGGTCGACTACCGTATCCTCGACATCAACCCGGCGTTCAGCGAGCAGACAGGGCTGGTGCCCGAGAAGGTCCACGACAAGCTCGCCACCGACGCCTACGGGGCGTCGGACCCACCGTTCATGGAGCGCTACGCTCAGGCGGTCAAAGACGGTGAACCGCGACGCTTCGAGGTGTTCTTCGAGCCCCTCGACAGGCAGTTCGACATCGCCATCGTCCCTCAAGACACGGACCGTTTCGCGACGATCTTCCAGGACGTCACCGCGCGCAAGCAGGCCGACGCGGCGCTGCGTGCCAACGAGCGCAAGTTCCGTGAGACGATCCAGGCGCTCGACGAGGGCTACTACAGCGTGACGCTCGATGCCGTGCTGCTCGACCACAACCCCGCCTTCAACCGGATCCTGGGCATCGACCCGGATGCGGATCTGCGCGGCACGCTGAGCCCTGACTTCTGGTGGGATGCCGCCGACAGGGCGACGTACGTGGAGCAGCTGCGCAAAGAAGACGTGATCCGTGACTATCTCGTCAACGCCAAGGCGGCCGACGGCAGCCGCCTGATCCTGTTGGTGAGCGCTCACCTGGTGCACGACGACCGCGGCGAGGTCGTGCGCATCGACGGCAGCATCGTCGACTTCACGGCGCGCAAGGCGGCGGAGGACGAGATCGCCCGCCTGAACGCCGATCTCGAGCAGCGCGTCCTCGAGCGCACCGCCCAGCTCGACGCCGCCAACAAGGAGCTCGAAGCATTCGCGTACTCGGTGTCGCATGACCTGCGCGCGCCGCTGCGCCACATCAGCGGGTTCTCATCCCTCCTCGCGGAGCGCGAGGAGGGCAGCCTGGACGACAAGAGCCGGCACTACCTGGACACGATCTCTCGCTCGGTGCGCGAGATGGGCGTGCTCATCGACGACCTGTTGCAGTTCTCGCGCACCGCGAGGGCCGAGTTGCGGATCGGCGATGTGGACATGGGCCGGGCGCTCAGCGATGCCCTCGAGCCGCTGCGCCAGGACATCGCCGAGCGCGACATCGAGTGGTCGATCGGCGCGCTGCCGCGCGTCATCGGCGACCAGGCGCTGCTGAGGCAGGTGTGGGCGAACCTGCTCGGCAACGCCGTCAAGTACACGCGCGGGCGGGCGCCGGCGCGCATCGAGGTCGGCACCCTGGACGGCGACAGCGAGAACGGAGAAGATGTCTTCTTCGTGCGCGATAACGGGGTAGGCTTTGACATGGCGTTCGCGCACAAGCTGTTCGGCGTGTTCCAGCGCCTGCACGCCGCCAGCGAGTTCGAGGGCACCGGTATCGGGCTCGCCAACGTGAAGCGCATCATCAGCCGGCTGGGCGGGCGTGTGTGGGCCGAAGCCGAACTCGACAAGGGAGCGACCTTCTTCTTCTCGCTCCCCAGACGAAAGGAGGCAACCGGATGAACGTGAGCATGCCCGGCATCCTGCTCGCCGAAGACAGCCCCAACGACGTTGAACTCACCCTGGAGGCCCTCGCCGAGCACAACCTGGCCAACAGGGTCACCGTGGCCCACGATGGGGTGGAGGCGCTCGAGTATCTGCGCTGCACAGGAGCCTTCAGCGACCGCGAACCCGGCAACCCGGCCGTCGTTCTGCTCGACATCAAGATGCCGCGCAAGGACGGGCTCGAGGTGCTGCGCGAGATCCGCGGCGATCCCAAGCTCAGGCGGCTGCCTGTGGTGATCCTCACCTCATCGCGCGAGGAGCAGGACGTGATCACCAGCTACGACCTCGGCGTCAATGCCTACGTCGTCAAGCCGGTCGACTTTCCCACGTTCATCGACGCAGTCAAGCAGCTCGGCGGCTTCTGGGCGGTCATCAACGAGCCGCCGCCGGAGTCCAGTGGCTGACATGGGTGACGCGCCGATGACAGGTCGGCCACTATGCGTCCTCTGCCTCGAGGACGCGCCGCTCGACGCCGAGCTGGCGCGTGAGGTGCTGGTCGCCGACGGCTATGACTTGGAGATGGACGTCGTCGCCGACCGGCCCTCCTTCGAGGCGCTCCTCGGCGGCAGCTACGACGTCATCCTGGCCGACTTCGCCCTGCCCGGCTTTGACGCCATGGCGGCGCTCGACCTCGCCACCATCGTCTGCCCCACCACGCCCTTCATCTGCGTCTCGGGTACGATCGGCGAGGAGGCCACCGTCGAACTGCTCAAGCAGGGGGCCGACGACTGCGTGCTCAAGGACCGCCTCGGCCGCCTCCCGTTCGCGATCCGGCAAGCCATCGAGGACCGCGCCGCGCGCAAGGCGCTCACCGAGAGTGAGCGGCGCTACCGCTCCTTGTTCGACAACCTGCTCAACGGGTTCGCCTATTGCCGCATCGAGTACGACGCCGAGGGTCGAGCGGTCGACTTTGTGCACCTCGACGTCAACCCGGCGTTCACCCGCCTCACCGGTCTCGAC
>JBBQFA010000333.1:0-2855 GCA_038321515.1 Thermoleophilia bacterium
CGGCGCGGCCCCCCGCCGGGGGCGCCGCGCCGCGGCGTGCCACCCGGAGAGGAGCAAGGATGCGGCGCCACTTCAAGCGCAAGCGCGGCAAGGTCATCGAGAGCAAGTACGGCGTGTTCTGGGGCCAGGGCGAGAACCGCAGGCACACCGAGAAGGCCGTGCTTGCGCTGACGACGCTGTGAGCGTGCTTCTGCCGACTTGGATGACGGCCGGCGGGGCGGGCGGGGACGGAGCACCCGCGGCCCGCCTCATCGACCTCTCACACCCGCTCACCGAGGCCACGCCCGTGTACCCCGGTGACCCGGAGCCGAAGATCTTCACGGCGACGACCGTGGAGAACGACGGCTACAACTTGAGTCACGTGCACCTGGGCACGCAGACCGGCACGCACATCGATGCGCCGTTTCACTTTCGTGACGACGGCGCGACCGTCGACCGCATGCCGCTCGAGCTGACGGTGGGCCCCGGCGTGGTCGTGCCGGTCTCCGGCAAGGCGCCGGGCGCGCGGATCACCCTCGAGGATCTGGAGCCGTACCGCGAGCGTCTCGCGCCGGGCCGGATCGTCCTGTTCGCGACGGGCTGGTACGAGCACGCCGGCACGGCCCTCTTCTTCGAACATCCTTACCTCGCTGCGGAGGTCGGCGAGGCTATCCTGGCAGCCGGCGTACGGACCATCGCCATCGACACACTGAACGCAGACTTCACAGGCGGTGAGGAGTTCCCGATCCATGACATGTTCGCGGCGGCCGGCGGGTTCGTCGCCGAGAATCTCGCTGGCACATCGGGGCTGACGCCCTGTATCGAGCCGCTCCTGCTTTTGCTGCCGCTCAACCTGGTCGGGTGCGACGGCGCGCCGATGCGCGCCGTCGCCCTGGAGCCGGCTGGCGGCTGAAGCCGCGGGCGCGGCCCCCGCTCCTCGCGCCCGAGCGAACAGGTCGGCCAGGACCCGCCGACCTCCTATGGCCGGCCGCATTGCTCGTCGGGGCCGGCCACACCTCCGCCGGGCGCCGTGTCGCCCGCGCGGGTATCATTGCGGGGTGCAGTTGCTCACTGGAGGTGAGCCTACGGTGGCAGAACGCTCAACCAAGAACATCCTCACGCTCCGTGAGCTCGTGGAGTCGGGAGGGCTTGGCCTTGAGGTCGTCGCCGGCCGCTCGGCGGTGGACAGGGCCGTGGAGGCCGTGTACATCGGCGACCTCGATGATCCCACGCCGTGGATGGTGGAGGGCAGCCTGCTGCTCACCACCGGCCCGCGATTCGAGTCCGAGCCGGCTTCCGCCGCCCGCCTCGTCGAACTGCTGAAGCAGAGCGGAATGGTAGGCGTGGGGGTCGGCATCATGCCTCACATAAGGGAGATCCCGGAGGAGATGCTGGCCGCGGGTGAGCGCGAAGACCTGCCCGTGATCCGCATCCCGGAGGGAACGCCGTTCCGTGAGATCACGAGCTATGTCTTGAGCGCTCTCACCTCACGTGACACGCACCGCCTGCGCCGCAGCGTGGCGCTGCAGAAACAGCTGCTCGAGGTCCTACTCGCTGAGCAGGACCCCAGCGGCCTGGTCCGGCGGGTGGGTGAACTGCTCGACGCGTCAATGCTTCTGTTCACGGGTGCCGGCAAGCTCGCGGGGCACTCAATGACCGCCACCGAACCGGCCGTCGCAGCCTTCGCCGGCGACGCTTGGGATGCGTATCGCACGGTGCTTCAGAGCGGCAACCCGCGATCGATCATCGACGTGCGGGGTCGTCACGTCGCCTTTCGCGAAGTGCGCGCCGAGGGTGCTGTCGAGCAGGTGCTCATGGCCGCGTACCCGGAGGGCAGCCTGATCTCGGAGTTCGCCGACGAGGCGCTGACCTTCGCGCAGCGCCTTCTCGAGGTGGAGCTCACGACTGGGCGTAACGTCGGCCTGGCGCGACGGCGCACCAGGGCCGTCCTTCTCGACATGCTCATGTACGGCCGTGGCTCCACGTCTGAGCTCGGTGAGCGGCTCTACTACCACGGCATCGAGCCGACCGAGCCGTGGCGCCTCGTTGCCTTCTCCGTGGGCGCCGAAGGAGGCAGCCGGCGCGACCATCCGTCGGTCGCCGACGCGATGGCCGACGCCCTTCTCGGCACGATTGACAGGCTCCTCGAAGAGCGCCAGGTCCCCTTTATCTCGCGTCGCAGCCGCGGTCAGGTACTAGTGCTGACGCCGCTGATCGATGGGCTGGACACGGCCGCGGTGCGGTCCCTGCTCGGGGAGGTCGCGACGAGCGCCGCCGCACGATTGCGCACGGCCAGGATCGACGCGGGCGTCTCGGCGGCACTGGCGGGCCTCGATGCGGTTCCGCGAGGCGCGGGCCAGGCGCGTCTTGCTCTGCGACAGGCGGGGCTGGCCGGTGGCGCGACGGTGCGAGTCGTCGCCTTCGACGACTTGGGGCGGCGGTACAAGGTGCTCGACACGCTCTCTGACGAGCAGCTGCAGGAGCTCGAGGATGCCGTCGTCGGGCGTCTGCGCGCCGCCGACAGCAGCGGAGGTAGCGCGTTGTTGAGCACTCTCGAGACCTACCTCGCTCACGGGTGCGCGGCGGCCGAGACTGCCGCCGATCTGTACGTGCATCGCAATACTCTGCGCAAGCGCCTGGCGCGTGTCGAGCAGATTATCGGGGTGGACCTCGGCACGACCGGCGGCCGGGTGGAGGCCTATCTCGGAGTGCGCGCGGCCGACGTACTCGCTACACGGCGCGGATAACGTACGCGCAAGAGGCGGCGGGGCCAAAGCCCCGCCGCCTGATGCGCTCATCGCGAGCGTCACCCCGGGGGGTGACGCTCGCGCCGGGCGGCGCCGTGTGCCCCCTGCCACGCCGCGCCCCCCCCGGTG
>JBBQFA010000334.1:0-2795 GCA_038321515.1 Thermoleophilia bacterium
CCGCGCAGGCGGCGGACCTCGCGCCGGCCGCCCTCGTGCCCTGGGTCGCGCGCATCCTCGAGGCGGCGGTCACGCCGTCGCTGCGGCGCGTGATCAACGCCACCGGCGTCGTCGTGCACACCAACCTCGGGCGGGCGCTGCTGCCGCGGGAGGCGGTCGACGCAGTCGTCACCGCCGCCTCCGGCTACACCGATCTCGAGTACAGCCTGGCGCGCGGCGAGCGCGCCTCGCGCCAGGACCACGTCCACGACATCCTCTGCACGGTCAGCGGCGCCGAGGACGCGCTGGCCGTCAACAACAACGCCGCGGCGATCCTGCTCGCCCTGGCCGCCACGTCCCGCGGTGGTGAGGTGCTCGTCGCGCGCGGCCAGCTGGTCGAGATCGGCGACGGCTTTCGCATTCCCGACCTCCTGCGCGAGAGCGGCGCCGAGCTCGTCGAGGTCGGCACGACCAACCGCACGTACGTCCGAGACTTCGAGGCCGCCTGGACCGAGCGTACGCGCGCGATCCTGCGCGTGCACACCAGCAACTACCGTGTCGTCGGGTTCACCACGGAGCCGGCGCTCGAGGAGCTGGCGACGCTGGCGCACGAGCATGGCGCGATGCTGATCGACGATCTCGGCAGCGGCGCCCTCGCCGGCCTCGAGCTCTTCGCCGAAGAACCCGCGCTCGCCGCCAGCATCGCCGCCGGCTGCGACATCGTCACCTTCAGTGGCGACAAGCTGCTCGGCGGGCCGCAGGCCGGCATCGCCGTCGGCCGGGCCACCGCCATCGAGGCGATGCGCCGTCACCCGCTGGCGCGGGCCCTGCGCATCGACAAGCTCGACCTCGCGGCGCTCGACGCCGTGCTGCGGCTGTACCTCGACCCGGAGCGGGCTCTGGCGGCGATCCCGACCCTGGCGGCTCTGGCCGCGCCGCTCGAGGACGTGCGCGCTCGCGCCGGGCGCCTGCTCGCGCTCTGGGTCGGCGCCGGCGTGCCCGAGGACCGCCTCGAGCTCGTCGAGACGGTCGCTCGCGCCGGCGCCGGGGCGCTGCCGGTCACCGAAGTGCCGAGCGTCGCGGTCGCGGCCGCGGTGCCCGCGGCCGAGGCCGACCGGCGCGCCGAGCTGCTGCGCCGCGGCCTGCCGGCCGTCGTCTGCCGCGTGCAGGACGACCGCCTGCTCTTCGACCTGCGCGCCGTGCGCGACGACGAACTCGAGGACCTGGCCGGCGCGGCCCTCGTCGCGCTCGTCTGAGGCATTCAGCCGTGGACGATTCGCCCACTTCCGGCCTCCCGCTCCCGGGCGGCGCCGGCGCGGCTCCCCTCACCCTCGGCACCGCCGGCCACATCGACCACGGCAAGACCGCTCTGATCACGAGGCTCACCGGCAAGAACACGGACAGGCTGCGCGAAGAGCAGGAGCGGGGCATCTCCATCGAGCTCGGCTACGCCGAGCTGGAGCTGCCCGGCGGCGGCCGTCTGAGCGTCGTCGACGTACCCGGCCACGAGCGCTTCGTGCGCACCATGGTCGCCGGTGCGACCGGCGTCGACCTTTTTCTGCTCGTGATCGCCGCCGACGACGGTGTGATGCCGCAGACCGTCGAGCACCTCGCGATCATCGAGCTGCTCGGCGTGCGCGACGGGGTGGTCGCGCTCACCAAGGCGGACATGGTCGACGAGGAGCTGCTGGAGCTGGCGGGGGCCGACGTGAGCGAGTTCCTCGCCGCGTCGGCGTACAAGGACTGCGAGGTCGTCACCGTGAGCGCCCGGGACGGCCGCGGCACGGACGAGCTGCTCGCGGCGCTGGAGCGCGCCGCGGCCCGGGCCGAGATGGGCCGCCGCGGCGGCCCGGCGCGACTCCCGGTGGACCGCGTGTTCCCGCTCAAGGGCATCGGCACGGTCGTCACCGGCACCCTGTGGCGCGGAGAAATCAAGGCCGGCGACGCCCTGGTGCTCGAGCCGGGCGGCGCTCGCGCCGTCGTGCGCAGCGTGCAGGTGCACGATCACGAGACCGAGGTCGTGCGCGCCGGTAGCCGGGTGGGCGTGAACCTCCGCGGGCTGGACCGCGACGACGTCGCCCGCGGCGAGTGGCTCGTGGCGCCCGAGCTGGCGGGGCGGTCTGGCCGGCGCTTCGACGCCTGGGTGACGGTACTCCCGGGCGCGCGGCCGCTGCGCTCGGGCGATCAGGTGCGCGTGCACCACGGCACGGCGCAGTACCTGGCGCGGGTGGCGCCGCTTCAAGGGCGCGAGATCGCGCCCGGGAGCGGCGTGGCCGCGGTCGTACGGCTCGACGCCGACGCGTTCGTCGAGCCGCACGACCGCTTCATCGTCCGCTCGCTCTCTCCGGTCGCGACGATCGCCGGTGGCGAGGTGCTGCTGGCCGGCGCGCAGCGCTGGCACGCGCGCGAGCGGCACGCCGCCTTTCTTGCCGCGGTGCGTGCCGGGGACGTCCGCGGCGCGGTCGTTGCGCTGGCGGCCGATCGCGGCCCGGCCGGCCTGACGATCGCGGATCTGTCGGCTGCCGGGTTCGGCGCCGGCAAGGCCGGCGCCGCGCTTGCCGCCGCCGCCGCCGCGGGGGAGCTCGACGAGCTGCCGGCGGCCGCCGCCACCGCGGGGAGGGCCGATGGCGCCGGGGCGGCACTCTCCGGGCGGCAAGCGGGTATACCGTCGTCAGCACCCCCTGAGGCGCGCTGGTTCGTCGCCGGCACACTGGCCGCGCTGCGCGCGGCCCTGCTGGCCGGCGCCGCCGAGCGCGCCGGCGCGCGCCCGGAGCGCCCCTTCAGCGGCGCGGCCGAGCTGGCCGCCCTCACGCCCG
>JBBQFA010000335.1:0-2792 GCA_038321515.1 Thermoleophilia bacterium
AGCAGATGGCGGGCGGAGCGCCGAGGCTCACCGGGCGGAGCGCCGAGGCTCACCGGGTGGAGCGCCGAGGCTCACCGTCGCAGCGCAGGGAGGGCGCGCCCTCCGGCCCGGGCCGGCCCGCCCTCTGGCCCGCCCTCCGGCCGGCCCTCCGGCCCGGGACGGCCGGCCGGCCTTTGCCCGGTTCAGCCTCGACTGATAAGGTACGAAGCAGTCGCATCGCGGCACCGTTTCGCTGGCTACCTCTTGCAGGAGAGTGACTGTGGCGACCCCTCCCATGATCCGCCCGGCCCAAGAAGACGAACGCGAGGGCCTTACGCTTCGGGACTACCTCGGCGTGATGTGGCGGCGCAAGTGGATCATCCTCCTGGTCGTGGTCGTGGCCACCGGCTCCGCCTACTTCTTCTCGGCTCGCCAGGCCAAGGTCTATCAGGCGCAGGCCGACCTCATTTACGAGCAGCAGCTCGACGTTGCCAACCCGCTCACCGGCCAGACGTACACGGACGCCAATCAGCGCCTCGTCGAGCTCAACGCCGTCAACGCGATCATCAAGAGCCCGACCATGACGAACCGTGCCGACGCCCTTCTGCAGAAGCAAGGTCAGCCGACCTCGGGCTACGTGGTGTCGGCGCAGGTCGTCCAGGACACGGGCTCGGCCGCGGGCGGCCAAACGGGCAACGTCGTCTCGGTGGTCGCGACGAGCGAGCAGCCCGCCTTGGCGGCCGCGGCGGCCAAGGCCTACGCCGACTCGTTCGTCGACTGGCGCGGCGAGCGGGTGCGCGCGCAGATCGGCCTGGCCCAGGACGCTATCAGCAGCGAGATGAAGAAATACTCCGGCGCGGCGAAGGAGTCCGCCGACTACCTGATCCTGCAACAGCGCCTGCGCGATCTGCAGATCCTCAAGGCCACCGCCACCGGCAACTTCCGCGTGCTCGTGCCGGCGACCGTGCCGGAGGCGCCGATCGCGCCGAACCCGCTGCGCAGTGCGATCCTCGGGTTCGGCGTCGGCCTCTTCGCCGGCATCGGCCTCGCCTTTCTCCTCGAGCAGTTCGACACGCGCGTGCGCCGGCCGGACGACGTCGCCGCCCTGCTGCGGCAGCCGATCCTCGGCCGCATGCCGCGCCTCTCCCGCGAGCAGCAGAAGGCGAACACGCTGGTGACCCTGGCGCACCCCGCAGACCGGGTGTCCGAGGCCTTTCGCATGATACGCACCAACCTCGCCTTCATGGACGTGGACGGCAAGTCCAGGTCCCTGATGCTGACGAGCAGCCTGCAGGGCGAGGGCAAGAGCGTCGCGGTCGCCAACCTCGCCGTGACGCTGGCGCTCGCCGGCAAGAAGGTCGTCATCGTCGACGCGGACCTGCGCCGCCCACGCCAGCACCGGCTCTTCGGCCTCAAGAACGAGACCGGCGCCAGCGCCGTCGCCGTCGGCGACGTAGCCCTGCGCGACGCGCTGCAGCCTGTTGACGTCGCCGACCTCAACGGCGGGCCCGGCGTCGACTTCGCCGCCTGGGTCGCCGGCACGGACGCGCGCGCCCGTCTGTGGGTGCTCACGAGCGGAGTCATCCCGCCGAACCCGGGCGAGATCGTCTCGTCGCAGCGCTTTGCCGCGATCATCGACGAGCTCGAGCACGAGGCCGACATCGTCCTCGTCGACTCGCCGGCTATGCTGGCGGTGGGCGACACGGCCGCGCTGGCGAACTCCGTCGACGGCATCCTGTTCCTGGTCGACATGGAGAAGGCGCGGCGCCCGGTGCTGCAGGCCGCCGCCGACCAGCTCTACCGTTTGCCCAGTGCGATGATGGGGCTCGTGGTCCGGCTGCCTGCGGGCAGCGGCCGCAGCAAGGACTACTATTACTCTCACTACAGGTACTCGCAAGACGACAAGAAGCCGCGGTCGACGACCGGCGTGGCGAAGGAGCAGGCCTCGTCGGGCGCGGCACCAGATGCTTCACCACAGGGGTAGCGAGGAGGAGCCATGAGGTGCACGGTACGGAGGAGTCCAGGCACGAAGAGGGCGGCCATCATCGCCGCGGTCGTTGTCGCGTTGACGGTGCTGCTCGTCGCGCCTGCGCTGGCCGCGCCGGCGGCGACCACGTGGCAGGTCAGCCCGACGAGCAAGACCGTCACCTACCGCGGCGGCCTGATCCTCAACGGCACGTTGACGAGCGCTGACGTGGGCGTCGGTGGCAAGTGGGTCAGCCTTGAGCAGTCCTCGAGTGCCTCAGGCCCCTGGCAACGGCTGTTCGAGCTCACCACCTCGCAGGCCGCCTACTCCACAGGCGTGTACTCCGGTCCGGTGCTGCCGCTGCAGAACACTTATTACCGGTTCGTGTGGGAGGGAGACGCCGGCTTCGCGGGCAGCACCAGCGGCAACATCACCATCTCGGTCCGACCGGTGATCGGGCGCTCGTACTGCCGCGCCAGGGTCAGGAGGGGTCACACGCTCAACGTCAGGGGAATCATCCGTCCCGGCGCCCCGACGGGACCCGCGGTCAAGGTCAGGGCGTATCGCCACAGAGGCCACTCGTGGGTCGTCTACAAGACCTACTCCGCCACGGTGACCGGCACGCACTTCTCCGCCAAGATCAAGATCTCCAAGCCCGGCAGGTACCGGTTCCGGGGGTTCACCGCGGCGACCGCGGCGTTCGTTGCAGCGAAAGGTAGGAGCGGCGGAGCGGTGGTCGTCAGGCCGTAAGGCGTCGTCTCCGCGGCACCTGCCGCACACCGACGTCGACTCTGCGCGAGGGGCGGCGGGCCCGACACGCCCCCCCCCCCGCGCGCCTCCCCGCGGC
>JBBQFA010000336.1:0-2776 GCA_038321515.1 Thermoleophilia bacterium
GGGTTCGGTGGCGCCATGCGCCTGCCGCACCTCAAGGATCCGGTGATGGTGGCCGGCACCGACGGCGTGGGCACCAAGATCGAGATCGCCCGCCGTATGGGCCGGCTCGACACCATCGGCATCGACCTCGTGGCGATGAGCGTCAACGACGTCTCCGCGTGCGGCGCCATGCCGCTGTTCTTTCTCGACTACCTCGTCGTGGGCAACGTCGAGCCCGAGGAGGTGGCCGACATCGTCGCCGGCGTGGACGAGGGCTGCCTGCGCGCCCAGTGCGTGCTGCTCGGCGGCGAGACCGCCGAGCACCCCGGGCAGTTCCCCGACGGCGACTTCGACATGGCCGGCTTCGCCGTCGGTCTCGCCGAACGCGACGAGCTCTGGGGGCCGCACCTCGTCAAGGACGGCGACGTGCTCGTCGGCATCGACTCGAGCGGCCTGCACAGCAACGGATTCAGCCTCATCCGCCACCTGCTCGCCAAGCACGCCATCGACCTCGCGAGCAACTTCATCGGCGAGGGCGGCGGGATCGGGCTCTGCATCACGCCCGAAGAGGGCTTCGGTCCGTGCTTCGACCCGCGCTCCACGGTCGGCGATGTGCTGCTCACCCCGACCGCTATCTACAGCCCGGTGCTGCACGACCTCGGCCATGCCGGCGGCGTACACGCCGCCGCGCACATCACCGGCGGCGGCTTCCCTGACAACGTCGGCCGCGCCGTGCCGGACGACCTCGCGGCGGTGATCGACCTCGAGAGCTGGACGCCGAGTCCGTTGTTCGGCTGGCTCCACGGGCTCGGCGTGCACCGGCCCGAACTCTTGAACACCTTCAACTGCGGGCTCGGAATGGTCGTCGTCATAGACGCCGAGCACGCGCAAAAGAACATGATGCTGCTCCAGAAGGCGGGCCATGCCTGCCGCACGGTCGGCATGGTCGTGCCGCGCGGCGACGGACCCGCCGTGCGCTACCACGGGGAGCTGCGCGTATGAGAGCGGTCGATCTGCTCGGCTGCGGAGCCCTCAACCTCGACCTCATCTACCGCCTGCCGCGCAGCTTCCCGCTCTGGGACGAGCTGGGACCGCCCGGCACCGAGCAGCTGATGGAGGCACCGGTGCGCAAGGCCGTGGACGAGGCGCTCGCGCACGTCGCCCCCACGCGCGCCGGCGGCGGCCAGGCGGCCAACACCGTCAATGCCCTCGCCCGGCTCGGGTACGCGGCCGCCATGATCGGCCGCGTCGGCAGCGACGACGACGGGCTCTTTTTGCTCAACGAACTCGCCCCCGCCGACGCGCGGCTCGTCCATCGCGAGGGCGACACGGGCCGCGTCTACGTGCTCCTCGACGAGAACGGCGAGCGCCGCAACCTGGTCTGGCCGGCGGCGAACGATGCCTTTTCGCCGGCCGACCTGCCGCGGCGCCTGCCGCGCACCCGCTTCACGCTCTTCACAAGCTTCGCCGGCGACGGGCCGCTCGAGGCCCAGCTGGCGCTGCTCGAGCGGCTCCCCGCCGAAGTCGAGGTGGCCTTCGACCCCGGTGAGATCTACGCGCGCAAGGGCGTCAAGCGATTCCTGCCCGTCCTCCGGCGCTGTGCCTACCTCTTCTCCACCGAGACCGAACTCGAGATGCTGTGCGGCCTCTCGCTGCCCGAATCCCTCGACTTCGTCCTCAACGCCGGCGTCGGGCTGGTGATCGTCAAGATGGGCGGGCGCGGCGCGCGGCTGGTCGGGCGACACGTCGACCTGTACGTACCGCCGCTGCCGACGGAGGTGGTCGACGTCACCGGCGCCGGCGACCTCTTCGCCGCCGGCTTCATCGCCGGCATGATCGAGCGCGTCGGCATCGAGCGCGCCGGGCGGCGGGCGGCCTGGGCCGCCAGCCGCGGCATCGCCGGCCTCGGCCGCAGCACCTACCCCGACGCCGGGGCCTGGCGGGAGCGACTCGCCGAAGAGCGGGGAGAAGACGAGATCACGCTCGCCCGCCGAGGTGAGGCGTGAGGGTCGGCTGGCTCTCGAGCGGCCGCGACCAGGCGGCCGGCAACCTGCTCTCGGACGTCGTCGCCCGCGCGCAGCAGGACAACGTCCCACTCGAGATCGGCGCCGTCTTCAGCGATCGCGAACGCGGTGAGGCGCCCGAGAGCGACCGCTTCTTCGAGCTCGTCGAGCGTCTGGACCTCCCTCTGGTGACCCTGTCGAGCACCGCCAGCTGGGCCGCGGCGCAGAAGCTTGAGGTCTCACGCGCCACCTGGCGCGAGGAGTACCACCACGGCGTCATGGACCTGCTGATCCCGTACCGCCTCGGCGTGCTGGTCATGGCCGGGTACATGCTCATCTCCAGCCCGGCCATGTGCCGCAAGTTCGCCATCCTCAACCTGCACCCGGCCCTGCCCGGCGGCCCGACGGGGACCTGGCAGCAGGTCATCTGGAAGCTTCTCGAGGACGAAGCCGACGAGACCGGCGCGATAATCCACCTTGCGACAGCGCAGCTGGACCGCGGCCCCGTCGTCAGCTACTTCCGCTTCTCACTGCACGGCGACGGCTGGGACCCGCTGCGGCGGCAGTTTCGCGAGAAGCGAAAGACGATGAGCGTCGCCGAGATCGCCGCCGCGAAGGGTGAGAGCGAGCCGCTGTTCGCCGCGATCCGGCGCCACGGCGAGGTGCGCGAGATACCGCTGCTCTACCAGACGCTGCGCCAGTTCGCGGAGGGCAGGCTCAACACGGCGGCCGGCTGCGTCTTCGCCGAGTCGGCGCGCCTGCCGCTCGACCTCAGCGAACTGGTGGACGACGAG
>JBBQFA010000337.1:0-2763 GCA_038321515.1 Thermoleophilia bacterium
GAGGACGAGCAGCTGCACGAGCTCTACAAAGCACTGTTCGTGACCACGAACCCCATCCCGGTCAAAGCCGCCCTCAACCACCTCGGCCGCGGCGTAGGGGGCCTGCGCCTGCCTCTGGTGCCGGCGAACGCCGAGGAGGAGGCGACCATCGCCGCCACACTTCGGAGGCTCGGCCTCGCAGAGGGCTGATGGTGTGCCAGGGCGACACGCGGCTCCGCTCTGCCGTTCGTGGTGCGCTGCTGCCCGCCCACGACGTCCAGGATCTCCTCAGACGGGCGGATGCGAATCTTTATGGAATCAAACAGCCCGGTCGCACCGGCCTGTTCATCGGCGCCGTCAGCGACGTCGCCACAACCGTCCCGACGACGGGCGCAAGGCCGTCGACAGAGAGAAAGGTCAGCTATGAGTGACACCGCCGTGAGGATCATCCCACTGGGAGGCCTCGGCGAGATCGGCAAGAACATGACCGCGGTCGAGTATCGTGGCAAGATCGTCGTGCTGGACTGCGGCATCGAGTTCCCCCGCGACGAGATGCTCGGGATCGACCTAATCCTGCCCGACATACGGTGGCTGCTGGAGCGTCAGGAAGACGTGCTCGGCTTCGTCATCACGCACGGGCACGAGGACCACATCGGCGCTTTGCCGTTCGTCCTGAAGCAGCTCAACCGGCCCGTCTACGGCAGCCGGTTCACGCTCGCGCTCATCAAGTCCAAGCTCGACGAGCACGGCCTCCTCAAGGTCGCCGACCTCGTCGAGGTCGACGACACGTCACGCCTGCAACTCGGCCCCTTCGACGTGTCGTTCATCGCCACGAGCCACAGTGTGCCCGACTCGCTGTCCATCGTGGTCGGCACCGACCTCGGGGCGGTGGTGCTCACCGGGGACTACCGGTTCGACCACACACCCATCGACGGTCGCATCACCGACGTGAACGCGTTCGCCCGCCTCGGCGAGCGTGGTGTGCTGGCGCTGCTCGGCGACTCCACGAACGCCGAGGCGCCGGGGTCCACAGCCTCGGAGAGCACGGTCGGCCAGGCCTTTCACCGCATCTTCGCCGAGGCGGAGGGCCGCGTGATCGTCGCCAGCTTCGCCTCGCACATCCACCGCGTGCAGCAGGCGATCACCATCGCCCATCTGCACGGGCGCAAGTTCGCCCTCTCGGGACGCTCGATGGTGAAGAACGCCAACATCGCCCGCAACCTCGGCTATCTCGATGTGCCGGACGGCGCGATGATCAAGCTCACGCAGATCGACGACTACCGGCCCGAGGAGATCCTGATCCTCTCGACCGGCAGCCAGGGTGAGCCGCTCTCCGCACTCACGCGCATGGCGTTCAACGACCATCCGCAGGTCGAACTGCACGAAGGCGACACCGTGGTCATCTCCGCCAAGGCGATCCCCGGTAACGAGCGCAGCGTGACAGCCACCATCGACCGGCTGCTCAAGGTCGGCGCCTCGGTGATCTACGGCGAGAGCAGCGGCATCCACGTCAGCGGGCATGCCGCGCAAGAAGACCTGAAGATGATGCTCAACCTCACGCGGCCCCGGTTCCTCGTCCCGGTCCACGGCGAGTACCGTATGCAGCACATGCACGCCGCGTTCGCCCGTCAGTCGGGCATGGGCGACGAGGACATCTTCATCCTCGAGAACGGCGACGTCCTCGAGCTCGAGTCCGACAACGGCGAGGTCGTCGACAAGGTGCCGACGGGCATGGTGCTCGTCGACGGCTTCGAGCTCGGCGACGCTGACGGAATCGTGCTGCGCGACCGCCAGCAACTCGCCGGCGACGGCATTCTCATCGCCGTGGTCACCGTCGACGCGCAGAGCGGCGACTCCGTGGCGCCGCCAGAGCTCGTTGGGCGCGGGTTCCTGCACGACGACGCGCGCCTTCAGGAGGTCCTCGACGAGTGCGCTTCGGCTCTCGATGAACTCATGGATGAGCTCGGCGCCGTGCACGTCACCGGCCAGCGCCTCATCAGGGACGACATCAAGGACCGGCTCGCGGCGCTCGTCTACAAGCGCACCAAGCGTCGTCCGCTCATCATGCCGGTGGTGGTAGAAGTCTGAGCGTGGCCGGCCGCGGCGCGCTAGGGATTGCCTCGCCGGCGTCGAACTAGCATCCATGGCGACTGCACGCCCTAAGCAAGCACGGCGGCGCGCGGGCGCTGCGTCGCGGCCGCGGCCGCGCGCCGCCCGCCAGGCTCCGCGTACGCCCACTCCGGCCACCCGGCATCGCCGCGAGCTCGCGGCGATCGCCTGTCTGGCTCTGGGCGTCTTTCTCGCCTTTGTGCTCTACCTTGGTTGGGACGGCGGCTCGTTCGGCCGCTGGCTGGGTGACGCCGCGCGCTGGCTGGTGGGCCTTCTGGCCTTCGCCGCGCCGGTCTTGCTCGGTCTGGTCGCGTATCTACTCGTGGTGAAGGAGGAGCGACGCCCGCGCCGTGGGCTGGCCTGGGGAGCGGCGCTCATCGTCACCGGCTTCGCGCTCGGCGCCGCCGCGGATGCGTTCGGCATCTTCGGCGGCTCGCGTATGGCCCCGTTGTTCCGCGACGCGTACATGAGCGCCCACGGGGGGATCCTCGGAGAGGCTCAGTGGGCGGTCCTCAGCCCGTTCATCGGCCGTATCGGCGTGGACGTCCTGGTGGTGGCGCTGCTCGCCGCCGGAGTCCTTCTCGTGACGGGGTCGTCGCTGCGCCAGTGGGCCTTGCACTCGCGGCAAGGAGTGGCCGTGGCCGGCCGCGCCGCGCGCAGCCAAGCCGAGGCGCT
>JBBQFA010000338.1:0-2758 GCA_038321515.1 Thermoleophilia bacterium
CGTGGCCGGGTTGTAGGGCGACTCCAAGCTCTTCGACGCTCAGACCGGTCACGAGAAGACGCTGACCGCGCTGCTGCCGGCGTTGGCAGGTGCCAACCTGATCTACGGCGCGGGGATGATCGAGTCGGGTGTCGCGTTCGATTTCGGCCAGCTCGTCATGGACAACGAGTTCGCCCGGATGATCAAGCACGCGGTCAGGGGCGTCGCGGTGGACGATGAGCAGCTCGGTGTCGACGACATCGCCGAGGTGGGCCCCTTCGGGGACTTCCTCAGCTTGGACTCCACGCTCAAGTTCATGCGCGGCCAGTCCCAGCCGAAGCTGATCGACCGGAGGGTGAGGGAGGACTGGGTCGCCGCCGGTGGCAAAGACCTGCATCAGCGCGCGCTGGAGGAGGCGCGTCGCATCCTCGCGACGCACGTGCCGGAGCCGCTGCCGGACGACGTGGTGCGCGAGATCCGCGGGATCGTGGACGCGGCCGACGCCGCCGCCGCGGCACAAGGGAGTCCGCAGTGAACCTGAAGTTCGACTGTCTGTCGGCCACCGAGAAGGACGCGCTGCATCAGCGCGTCCTGCACGTACTCGAACACGTGGGCATCGGCGTGGGATCGGCGGTCGCTTTGGACCTTCTCGCCGACGCGGGCGCGCGCGTCGACAGGGAGCGCCGCACCGCGACCCTGCCCCCGGAGCTGGTCGAGAGCTGTCTGAAGAAGGCTCCCGGGAGCGTGCGGCTCGCCGCGCGCGACTCGTCGCATGACCTGCTCGTCGGCGCCGGCTCGCCGCTGGCCTGCTGCACGGACGGCATGGCGACGATGGTCTTCGACGACTCGACCAACGAGGTGCGTGACGCCACGCGTGATGATCTCGCCTACTACTACGGTCTCTACGACGCCCTCGAGGAGCTCGACTTCATCTGGACGTCGCTCACGCTGGGTGAGATCGATCCCCTGAGGGTAGGTCTCGAGACCGATCTCATCGCTCTGGAGTCCACCTCCAAGCACGTGCAGAGCGTCGTGGCGCACTCGCCCGAGCAGGTCGCGCCGCTCCTCGAGATACTGGAGGCCATCGCAGGAGCGCCACTCCACGAGCGGCCGATCTACTCTTCGCTGCACTGCCCCGTGTCGCCGCTGCGGTTCGAAGGCGACAAGCTCGATGCCTCGATTGAACTTGCCCGCCGCGGGGCGCCGATCCTCATCCACCCTCTGCCGCTGCTGGGCACGACAGCCCCCATGAGCGTGCTGGGCACGACCGTCGTCACACTCGCTGAGCTCCTCGCCGCCGTCACCATCTTCCAGCTGGCCGCGCCGGGCTGCGCGCTCATGGTGGTCGCCATCGGCGGCTCCACGCACTTGCGCACCGGCGGGTACCTTTGCGGTGCGCCCGAGGTGGCGCTAATCGATATGGCCTGTCTCGCCATGACGAGGCAGTACGGACTGCCGAGCATGAGCGGTGGCTTGTTCTCGGATGCCAAGTCCGCCAACTACCAGGCCGGCTCGGAGGGCGCCCTGCTGGCGACGTCCTCAGTGCTGTGCGGCGCGGACCTGCTCACCGGCGCCGGGCTCGTCAACAGCGACATGGCCGTCTCCACGGCCAAGACCATCCTTGACTGCGACACCATCGGGTCGGTCAAGCGTCTGCTCGAGATGCCGGAGCTCGTGGACGACGCATCGACGCTGATCGAGGACATTGCAGCGGTCGGCCCCGGCGGTCAGTTCCTTGCCCGGCGCAGCTCGCGCGAGAACTCGCGACGGGGCGAGATCTGGCGGCCGTCCGTCTTCCAGCGGGACAGCCTCTCGGAGTACGCCGGGCGCTCCCTCGTGAGCGATGCCTTGGAACGCGCCCAAACCGTTCTCGCCGCGCACGTGCCGACACCCATTCCCGACGATACCCGTCGCGAGGCGCGCGCCGTGTTCGAGCGGTACGCACACGGCGTGGGCAGCCACTGAACAAGGAGTACCGGAAGATGGAGACGCAGTACCCGACCCGCATGGGTGACGGCTCGCTGACCCTCTTGACGCGCAGCGAGCTGCGCGCGGAGCTCGAAGAGGGCACCCTGGCGGCGGCGAGCCGGGCCAAGGTGCCGCCGCTGTCCGCGGACGAGCTCGACCACCTGCTCGAGATCTGGGCGTCGCCGGCCAAGTTCTCCGCCGTCGACATCGGCGACGAAGTCGTGCTCACCTACGACGGCTCGGGGTCCAAGACGGTCGGCACGCGTACTCAGGACCTGCTCATCTACGAGCAGATGTTCGGAGCCGACTCCGTCGAGCTCGGGCACGTCGACTACTCGTTCAAGGCCATCCGGACCATCCTGCCGTTCGAGGCCCAGAACATGAAGGACGCCCAAGCGGCCCTGACCGTGCCGGTGATGTACGGCGCCATGCCCAACCTGGGGCTGTACTCGCGACCCGACGGGCCGGTGCCCAACTGGTCGGAGCTTTTGCCGCTGGCGCGGATCGACGAGGCGCGAGCGGCCCAGGAGGAGGCCGTCGAGCACGCCGTCAAGGACATGGTGCAGACCGCCGACGCGATGTGGGCGGCGGGCGCCGACGGCATCGACTTCGACACCGCCGGCGCCGCCGGCGACGGCGACTTCCTGGCCACGCTCCTCGCGGTCGAGCGGATCCGCAAGGCTCATCCCGACATGGGCATCGAGGTCGGGATGGCCGGAGAGTTCGTCCTCGGCATGCACGGCCAGCTCGAGTACGACGGCGTGCGCCTCGCCGGCCTCTGGCCGCGCCAGCAGATGGAGCTCGTGCGCCG
>JBBQFA010000339.1:0-2754 GCA_038321515.1 Thermoleophilia bacterium
GCAAGGTCGGCGGCGTAGTCGACGACGATCTGGTGAAAGTCGCGACCGTGGCACAGGGCGCGCGTCGTCTTGATCCACACGCGGATGAAATCGTCGAACCCGCTGAAGACGCAGTAGCGGCGGAGTCCCTCCACGGTGCGCACCGGCAGGCGCACGTCGTTGCGGCGCGCGATCTCGAGCAGACGCTCGGGGTGCACCGTGGCCTCGAGGTGCACGTGCAGCTCGATCTTGGGGTATGGCGCAGCACTCGCGGCGGCGCCGTCGGCGACGCCGCTCATACGGCGCCGCGGCAGTGTACGTAGCCCTCGCGCATGGGGAGACCGGCGCTCATCGCCCCAATGCTATCGCGGATTGACCGCCGGGCCTCAGCCGTGTAGAAGCAGTAGAAGAAGGACGACCACTGCTTGAGGGGGAATCATGCGCAGAAGAATGCTCGGCGTCGTCGCCGTCATCGCCTTGGCGGCGCTGCTGGCTCTTGGTGTGGCCGCCGTCCAGACACGCACGTCGCGCGCCGCCGACGAGGCTGTGCCCGTGGCCGGCCCCACCGCCGGCACGAGCGCCTACGAGTACATGGCCGAGCTCTCCGACGAGATCGGCGCGCGCGTCGCCGGCAGGTCCGGCGAACAGCTGGCCGGCGACCGCCTCCTGCAGTGGTTCACCGACCTCGGGTACGCGCCGGACACGCAGGACTTCACCTTCCGCGACGGCGGCACCTCACGGCGGTCGCGCAACATCGTCGCCGTCAAGCCGGGCGCCAGCGCGCAGCAGATCGTCATCGGCGCGCACTACGACTCCGTGTCGGCCGGCCGCGGAGCCTTCGACAACGCCAGCGGCGTCGCCCTGATGATGCAGCTCGCCGACGCGCTGCGCGACGAGGCGACGCCGTACACCCTCGTCTTCGTCGCCTTCGGCGCCGAGGAGAAGGGCCTGCGCGGCTCGGCGCATTACGTCAAGGAGATGAGCGACCAGGCCAAGACCGACACGGCGCTCATGATCAACTTCGACTCCGTCGCGACCGGCGACCGGCTCTACTGCTACAGCAGCAAGGACGAGCCGTGGCCGCAGCTCGCCCTGCGCAGCATGGCGCGCCAGATGGACGCGTTCATCCTCACCAGCCCCGGCCTCAACGCCGAATATCCCTACGGGACGACCGGCGACTGGAGCGACCACGTCGCCTTCCGCAAGAGCGGAATCCCCTATCTGTACTTCGAGGCCACCAACTGGCTGCTCGGCGACAAGGACGGCTACCTCAACACGACCAAGGACGGCGAGGTGTGGCACAGCAAGAAGGACACGCTGAGCTACATCGAGCAGCGCTACCCCGGGCGCCTCGAGAGCCAGCTCGACATCGAGTTCGCCGCGCTGGCGACGTTCCTCACCCGGTACGAGATAGCGCCGTGATGGCGGCGTCTGCCTGAAGAGAGACCCCGGATGGGCGGCGTGCTCGCAGGGCGCCGCCCATCCGCGTTCTACGCGCGCACGAACTCGTCGGCCAGCAACTCCATGAGGAGCGCGTCGCGCCAGACTCCGTCGGCGACGCGCTCGTACTGCCGCAGCACGCCGACGCGGCGAAACCCCAGCTTCTCGTACACGTGGATGGCGCGGCCGTTCGCGGTCGCGGGGTCCACGGTGAAGCGATGGTGCCCGCGAACGTCGATGAGCCAGATGAGCAGCGTGCGCATGGCGTCGGGACCGACGCCGCGGCCGTGCACGGCCGCCGAGACGAAGATGTCGACGGCGGCCGAGCGGTAGTCCGGGTCGTCTTCTTCGACGTACTGGATGCACCCGACGACGCTCCCGGCTGCCGGCTCGGCGGGAGCGTCGGCATCCCCTGACGCCTCCCAGACGATAACGAACGTCGCGGCATCCTTCTCATCCACGCGATCCCACTCCGAGCGGCGCCACCACGCGGCCACCTCGGGCTCATCGAGTATGGCGACGAGTGCGGCGACGTCGGCGGCGACCGCCGGCCACAGCGTCACGATGGCGCCGACGAGCGTGGGACGGCGCGGATCGTCCTCTCGATGAATCGCCGTCACGAGTCCGGCCTCTCCCTGCCCAGGCTGCCTTGCGGCCACCTACTTGCGCTTCTCGCTGCCTCCGGCGCGCCACACGAGGTACGAGTGGACGAAGCCGTCAAGGTCGCCGTCGAGCACTGACTGGGTGTTGCCGACCTCGTGGCCGGTGCGCATGTCCTTCACCATCTGGTACGGGTGCAGCACGTAGCTGCGGATCTGACTGCCGAAGTCCACGTTGAGCACCTCGCCGCGCTCGCGTGCGAGTTCTTCGACAAGCTTGCGTTCCTCGAGCTCGACCAGTTTGGACTTGAGCATGTGCATGGCCACGGTCTTGTTCTGCAGCTGCGAGCGCTCGTTCTGGCACTGGACCACGATGTTGGTGGGCAGATGCGTGATGCGGATCGCGGAGCTCGTCTTGTTGACGTGCTGCCCGCCGGCGCCGCTCGAACGATAGGTGTCGATGCGCAGGTCGTCGTCGTCGATCTCGACGTCGACGTCATCGCTCACCAGGGGCGAAGCGTCGACAGAGACGAAACTCGTATGCCGACGGTTGGCGGAGTCGAAGGGACTCATGCGCACCAGGCGGTGCACCCCCCGCTCGGCCTGGATGAGTCCGTACACGTTCTCGCCCTCCACGGTCAGCGTGGCGCTCTTGAGCCCCGCCTCGTCGCCGTCCTGCAGGTCGTTCATCTCGACCTTGAAGCCGCGCTGCTCGAACCAGCGCAGGTACATGCGC
>JBBQFA010000340.1:0-2750 GCA_038321515.1 Thermoleophilia bacterium
CGTCGACCTCGGCCGTCCGGATCTCGCGGACGAAGCCGCCGAGTTGGCTCTGGCCTGCTGGCGTTCGGCGCCGGTGCGCGCCGCCGCCGCCGCCGCGGCGGCCGACCCCGACGCCGTCCACCGCGAGCTACCAATCGGCGCCCTGATCGCCGGCGCGGTGGTGAGTGGCGCGGTCGATCTGCTGTACCGCGACGGCGACGAGTGGGTCGTAGTGGACTACAAGACCGATCGCAGCGCCGACGAAACGGTGCTGCGCGATCGTTACACGCCGCAAGGCGCCGCCTACGTCGTCGCTGTGGAGAAGGCGACCGGCGGCGTCGTGCGCGAGGTCGTCTTCGTCGCCGCCCGGGCGGACGGTCTCGTCGTGCACATCGCCGTCGACGACGCACTGCGCGAATCGGTCGCCCGTGAGGTCGGCGCGGCGGTCGGCGAGGGCCGCGCCATCCGCGGTGACGAGCTGGTACACGGTTGAACGCCGGGCACGCGAAAGGAGCGGCGGTGCAGCAGATCCCGAAGCACGCCGACGTGGTCGTCGTCGGTGCAGGCATCATGGGCGCGGCCACGGCATGGGCCTTGTCTGCTCGCGGCCACGCCGTGGTGGTGCTCGAGGCGCGGCGCGCAGGGCACCGGGACGGTAGCTCTCACGGCAGCTCCCGGGTCTTCCGCCGCGCCTACCGCGAGCCCCAGTACATCGCCATGACCGGGCTGGCGCAGGATCGCTGGCGCCGGCTGGAGGGGGAGGCCGGGAGGCCGCTCCTCGCGTTGACCGGCGGACTCGACCACGGCCGCGACTCGCAGGGGCTGTACGAGGCGCTCCGTGCCGGTGGCGTCGCCTGCGAGCTGCTCTCACCGGAGTCGGCCGGCGGCCGCTGGCCGCACATGCGCTTCGACGGGCCGGTCGTGCACTACGGCGAGGCTGGGGTCTTCGACCCCGAACTCGCCACGGCCCAGATGCTGCGACTCGCCGTCGAACACGGCGCGTTCGTCGCTCATGAGTGCCCCGTGTCCACCGTGGAGCCGTCGGCGTCCGAGGCGGTGGTGCGCGCGGCGGGCCGGGAGCTGCGCGCGGGGAGCGTGGTGGTCGCCGCGGGTCCGTGGACGCAGAGCTTGCTGCGGGGTGCGGTACAGCTGCCGACGCTCACCGTCACCCAACAGCAGGTCTTTCACTTCGCGCGCCGCGAACCCGCCGACGAGTCAGTCTGGCCCATAGCCCTTCACGACGAGGTGCCGGCGATCTACGCGCTGCCCGGCGGCTGCGACGGCGGCGTGCCCGGGAACATGAAGCTCGGCGAGCACGACCCCGGTACCGTGACGACGGCCGACAGCCGGGACGGCCGCGTCGACCCTGCATCGAGGCAGCGGATGATCGAGCACGTGCGGCGCTGGTGGCCGGGCCTCGAGCCGGCGCCGATGGCCGAGTTCAGCTGCCTGTACACATGGACCGACGACCGCGACTTCGTCATCGACCGCGTCGGTCCCCTCGTGGTCCTGTCGCCGTGCTCGGGTCACGGCGCGAAGTTCGCCCCGCTCATCGGCGAATGGGCCGCCGACCTCGTCGAGGGCCACGAACTGCCGTACGCCCACTTTGGCCTCGCCGGGCGCGGCTTCGCCTGACGCCGGCCGGCGGACGACACGCCGGCACCCCCGGATCTGTGCGCTCTGTGCCGGATACTCTCCTTTCTGTCACCTATCTCCGATAGACTCCGTATGGCGCCTATCCGAGGCAAGCTGTGCTTTGGTGACGGCGCGGGGCCAACACACAGCGGAGGGGCCGCGTGCGCGAAGCCGTCATCGAGAACCCGGTCATCAACTCGGCGTTTCTCGAGCCGGCGAAGCACTACAAGTTCGACGACGACGGCATCACCGACGAGATCGTCGCCTCGCGTCGTCCCAGCGCCTACTTCATCCCCGTCGCGCAGCCCAAGAAGAAGGGCAAGCAACTCGAGCTCGGCACGGAGTGGACCGACGATCGCCTGCGCGAGAACGACTACATCAACGAGGTGCGCGCGGCCGTCGGCGACTGGCGCAAGCGCGACTACCCCGGCGTGACGCGCACGACGCGCCGCTTGCTGGAGTATTGGCAGCGGCGCGACCGTGACCGACGGCTCTTTTTCTGTCAGATCGAGGCCGCCGAGACGGCGATCTACCTCACCGAATGCGTCGCGAAGTCCGGCAAGCAGTACCTGACCAACAGGCTCGCCGAGGCCAACGAGTCCGCCAATCCGGAGCTCGATCGCATGGCCTTCAAAATGGCCACCGGCAGCGGCAAGACGGTCGTCATGGCGATGCTCATCGCCTGGCACGCGCTCAACAAGATCGAGAATCCGCAGGACGGCCACTTCAGCGACTCGTTTCTGATCGTCACGCCCGGCATCACCATCCGCGATCGCCTGCGCGTGCTGCTGCCCAACGACGCCGGCAACTACTACCGCCAGCACGACGTCGTGCCCGCCGAGCTCATGGAGCGACTCAACCGCGCCACCATCGTGGTGACCAACTTCCACGGCTTTCTGCTCCACGAGAAGGTCGCGGCCGGCAGGCTGACCAAACGCATTCTGGCCGGCCGCGACTCGGCCGCGCAGAGCCCGTTCACCGAGACGCCGGACCAGATGGTGCGCCGCGTCTGCCGCGCCTTCGGCACCAAGCGCAACATCGTGGTGATCAACGACGAGGCGCACCACTGCTACCGCGGCAAGCCGGCGGGCAGCGGGGAAGAGGGAGACGGGCCAGCGGCGAGCGCCGCCGTCGTG
>JBBQFA010000341.1:0-2727 GCA_038321515.1 Thermoleophilia bacterium
GCAGCTCCGCGCGGCGCCGGAGGGCGGCGCCTACGGTGTCGATGATCAGCCGGGCGCCGTGCAACGCCGTCAGCTGTCCGGGGCCGTCGTACTGCGGCGCCACCTCGACGAGGTCCATGCCGATCACGTTGCAGCGGGCACAGACCGCCAGCAAGATCGCCTTGGCCTCGTAGTAGCTGAAGCCGCCGGGCTCGGGCGTGCCGGTGCCCGGCGCGATCGCCGGGTCGAGGGCGTCGATGTCGAAGGTGATGTAGGTGTCGGCGCCCGCCGGCAGGTGCTCGACCAGCTCTTGGGCGCGCATGTCCTTGGCCTGCTCGCACCAGAAGACGTGGGCGCCACGGCGCTGCGCCAGGGCGACGTTGTCGCCGGCCGTGTGCAGGCCGCGGATGCCGTACTGGGTGAGCCCCGCGAGCCACCCCGCCTCGTCGCTGCGGATGATCGGGCTGGCATGCGAGAAGCGCGAGCCACCCTCCTCGTCCCAGTAGTCCGTGTGCGTGTCGAACTGGACAAGCTGAAACGGCTTGCCGCCGCGCGCCTGGCTGAGCGCCTTGAGGACGGGGTAGGCGATGGAGTGGTCGCCGCCGAGCGTGACGGGGAAGACGCTGGAGGCGATCAGCGGGCGCAGGCGGTCGACGACCGCGTTGTGATAGCGCTCATGCGACCACATCGGGCCGAGTGCCACGTCGCCGCAGTCGGCCCAGCGCACCCCGCCGAGCAGTTCGACGCCGGCCTCGCCGTCCCAGAGTGGTTCGAGGCCGTTCTGAAAGGCCCACATCGTGGAGGCCTCACGTAGCGCCCGCGGGCCCATGCGCGCGCCGGAGCGGTTGGTGGTGCCCTCGTCCCACGGGATACCGATGACGGCGACGTCCGCGTCGGCCGTCGTCGGCGCCGGCAGGTGCGGCGCCTTGAAGAACGTCGCGATGCCCGAGAAGGGCAGTGCTTCGTAGGCCATCAGGTCGTCTCCCTCGCCGCGTCTTTGCGCATTCGGCTCACTTCACGCCCTTGGCATGGGCTTTGCTCACCTCGGCCACGCATTCTTCCACGATGTCGCAGCCGAGTGCGAACAGCTCCGGCGGCTGGTTGAGCGCCGGTGTGGGGCGAAAGTAGTTGAACGCCGGCTCGTAGATGGGCACGACGCCCCGGCGCTCCATCGCGTAGACGATCTCACGCGTGAGGTCGTGCGCCGGCTCCCTCGTGTCCTTGTCCTCGACGAACTCGACGCACATGTAGGCGCCGAGCACGCGCGCGTCGCCGACGATCTCGTACTTGTCCACCATGGCGCCGAACTTCGCTTTCGCGACCTTCTCGAGCTCGGCGACGTTGTCGAGCACCTTGTCGCGCTCCATGATCTCGAGCAGCTTCGTCGCCATGAGGCAGGCGGCGGGATTACCGGCGAACGTCCCGCCCGTGTACAGCTCGCCGGCGGGCTCGCTCATGCGGTCGCTGCCGAGCGTGCAGGCCAGCGGCATGAGCCCGCCGCTGAGACCTTTGCCAAGGCTGAGCAGTTCGGCCTCGACGCCGGGCCAGTGCTCGATGGCGAACCACTTGCCGGTGCGCCCGACGCCCTCCTGGACCTCGTCATTGTAGAGGATCCAGCCGTACTTCTTGCACAGGTCGGCGAGGGCCTTGGGCCACTCCGGCGGCGGGATCTGCACGCCGTTCTCGCCCTGGATGAACTCGACGTTGACGCCGGCGATGCTCTCGGGCGTCGCCTTGTACTTGAGGATCATCTCCTCGATGTAGCTGAGGCAGGCGAGATCGCAGGCGGGGTGCTCGAGGTGATACGGGCAGCGGTAGCAGGTGGGGAAGGGGACGTTGATCCAGCCGCTCATGAACGGCTCGATGCCGTGGTTGTAGTGGGCGTTGTGCGGCCCCATGGCGCCGGTGCCGTAGTTGCCGCCGTGAAAGCTGCCGAGGAAGGTGATGACGAACGGGCGGCTCGGGCCGGCGGCCTCGCGCATGATGCGTACCGCGTTCTCGACGACCTCGCTGCCGGTGGTGTCGTAGACGACCTTGGTCAGCGGGGGAGGCGCGATCGCGTGCAGCTTCTCCGCGAGCAGCCACTGGTGCTCGACGCGCAGCGCCGAGAGGCACTCGGTGCCGTAGTCCTTGAGGCCCTGGTGCGCGGCCTCGACGAGCTCGGGGTGGTTGCCGCCCAGCGGGGCACTGGCCCAGCCGTTGATCCAGTCGAGGTAGCGGTTGCCGTCGACATCTTCGATGAACCAGCCGTCGCGGTAACGCGAGACGAAGTGGTTCGGCGGCCAGCCGCCGATCAGCGACACCCCGAGCAGGATGTCGTCGCCGCGCCTCATCAGTGCGGAGCTGCGCGGGCCGGGGAGTGGGGTGTGGACGTTGGGGCGCGTCTGATCGCCCATGGTCTCGCCTCCTCTACGCAATCGCCGGCGCTTCGCCGGGCGACCACTCGTAGTTGTCCTTGAGGATCCTGAGGTTGAGCAGAAAGTCGGCCTGCTCGATGCCGGGGATCGTGCGAATGTGGTTGACGAGGACGTCGAGGAGCTCTTCGCGGTCGTGGGCGACGACGCCGACGATGATGTCGAAGGCCCCGGCGCAGATGCTCACGTAGTCGACCTGCGCCAGTTCGGCGACCGCCTCGGCGACCGCCTCGATGCGCTCGCCCTTGACGCGCAGGTGGATCTGCGCCCACATCAGCCCGAGGTCGAGCGGGCTGCTCACGGCGACGATCTGGATGACGCTGGTGCGGAGCAG
>JBBQFA010000342.1:0-2699 GCA_038321515.1 Thermoleophilia bacterium
AGGAGCTGCACGAAGAAGCTCGGCGGCGTCACCTGCGGCCCGGGTGAAGTGGCGGGCGGCGAGCCCGCCGGCGCGCACGACGTCGGGGACGCGGAACACCTGCGGGCTCTCGAGGCCCTTGGTGCCGTCTTGGGCGAACTGCATGGCCAACGCAGTGAGGGTCGCGGCGGTCTTCGCAGGCAGGCCCGCCAGCCAGCGCGCGTGCTTGTACGTGAACGCCTCCGCGCGCTCCAGTCGCGTGCGCGGCGCGAGGCCGTAGCCCAGTTCGGCGAGCACGTCGTAGAGGTCGTAAGCGGCCATGTCGTCGACGAGCTGCACGATGATCGGCGAGCGCCCAGCGTCGGGCAGGTGCGCCATCATCTCCTCTCGGGTCACCGGCGTGATCCAGCGCTGGCGGAAGGCCTCGAGGGTCGGCGCCTCGCGGATGAGCTTGGCGGCGAGGCGCTCCTTGTACTCCTCCACCGGGATCGGCATCGCCTTGCCGTCGGCGTCCATGGTCACGATGCAGGTACCGTGGTTGACGAGGCGCACCTCGAAGCCTTGGGCGACGAGCACGATCTCGGGTTCGGGCGGCGGCTCGGCCGGATCCTCGGGCCCCGGCGGACGCGGCTTCTGCCGGGGCTTGCGGTACGCCGTCTCGAAGTCCTCGCCGAACAGGCGCGTCGCGTTGGTGTAGTCGTAGATGCGGAACATCATCTTGCCGGTCGCGGCGTCCAGGCGCGTCCCGCGACCCACCATCTGGTAGAAGCTGATCGGCGAGCGCACGTACTTGAAGAACACGATGTTGCGCACCGGCGGCACGTCCACGCCGGTGGAGAGCAGGTCGACGGTGGTGGCGATGAAGTGCGAGCGCGAGGCGGCCTTGAGGTCGGCGATGTACTCGGCGCCGCCCACGCTGGCCGTGCACTTGAAGGCGTAGGGCTGGGCGCGCTTGCAGCCGTGCTCCTCGCACCACGCCGCGTAGAGGTTGTTCATCTCGGCCGCGACCCGGTCGGCATGGTGGTCGCGGGCGCAGAAGACGATCGTCTTCTGTTCCGGGCCGCCGGTCGCTACAAGGTGCGCGAAGAGGTCGGCGCACATCTCGGCGACGCGCTCGGGCATCAGCAGCAGCGCCTCGAAGCTCTCGGCGCCGTAGTGCTCGCGCACCTCGTCGAGATCGACCGCGTCGCCGGTGAAGGCGTCGATGAGCTGCTTGCCGGCGAGATCGTCCTTGTCCACGCCGGTCAGCTCCTCGCAGTCGCGCTCGCCGTCGAGGAAGACGGCCTGCTTCACAATCTCGCAGGCGGCGAGGTAGCCGTCCTCGATGCCCTGGCTCATGTCGTACTCGTACACGGGCTCGCCGAAGTAGCCCAGATTGTCGGCGTTGACCTGCAGGTCCGCCATCGCCTCTTTGGTCTTCTCCGTCACCTTGAGCGTGCGCGGCGTCGCTGTGAGGCCGATCTGCACGGCGCTCGGGTTCCGCGTCAGCACCTGCGACCATTTGCCCCAGGCGGAGCGGTGGCACTCGTCGATGATGATGTGGCTGAAGCAGTCCTCGGGGTAGTTGGCGAGCAGGAAGTTCGCGTCCGCGTCGTCGGTGGCCACATCCAGGGTCTGGTAGGTGGCGATGAGGATGCGGGCGTTCTTCTGTGGATTGCCGGAGCTGACCGGCGCGGCGTCGGCGCCGAACACCGCCTGCAGAGCGCCGGTGCCTTGGATGCGCAGCTCGTCGCGATCGCAGACGAACAGCGCGCGCTTCAGCTGCCCGGCGTCGGCGATGCGCTTGAGCAGGTTCACGGCGATGAAGGTCTTGCCGGCGCCGGTGGCGAGCGAGAGCAGAGCCCGCTTGGGCGTGCCCGCTCGCTCGCACGCGGCGATCTTCTCGAGCACGGCGCGGATGGCGGCGTCCTGGTAGTAGCGCCTGGTGCCCTCGCCGCTGGGGTAGCGCTGGAGGAGCGGCGCGGCGGCGGGGTCGTCCAGGGCGAAGCCCATGCCCTGCTCGTACCGCGCCTGCAGCTCCGCCGGCGTCGGGAACTCGGCGAGCTTGCGCGGCGCGTGCGTGAGGCCAGTGAAGCGGTCGAACTCGACGAACTGGTGGCCGTTGCTGGCAAAGACGAACTGCACGTTGAGCCGCTTGGAGGCGGCGTACAGCTTCGCCTGCTCCAGGCCGTGCGCCGGCGGCTTGTTCTCGGGCTTGGCCTCGATGAGTGCCACTGCGACTGGTTGCGAATCCGGGTGCGGCTTGATGCGCAGCGTGTAGTCGGTGCGGCCCTTCGCCTGCTTGAACGGCCGGCCGTCGATGATCTCGATGGCGCCGGCGGTCTCCTCGCGGCGGATCAGATCCTCGGTCCACCCGCGCTCATGGATCGCCGGATCGATGAGCTTGGCGCGCGTGCACTTCCTCGACGTCGGTGATGCGGACCTGTCGCCCGAGCAGAAGATCAAGTATCAGAACAACCATCCCGGCGCCGGCGGCAACGGCTGGGGGATCGCGGGGGGCGCCCGTCGGGCGGAGCTTCAGCCCAGGTCAGCCAGCACCAGGTCGACGTCGTCGCGCGTCGTGAGCGGGTTGATGAAGCAGAAGCGCAGCACCGTCTCGCCGGCGTGCTTCGTCGGCGTGACCATGGCAAGGCCGCTGTGCAGGGCCGCCGCGCACCAGGCGTCGTAGTCCGGAGCGCACCAGCCGAGCCGGCGAAAGACCACGACGGTGAGCGCCGGCT
>JBBQFA010000343.1:0-2688 GCA_038321515.1 Thermoleophilia bacterium
TTGACGGCCTTGCGGAACTCCGGGTCTTTGAGGACCGGGTTGCCCTTGGAATTCGGGCTGTCGTAGCTGTTCATCGCGAGCTCGATGAAGCTCCACGACGTCGCCTGGTTGGTGGTCACGCCGTCCTTGCCGTCAAGCGGCTTGAACTGCGCCACCGGGATGTCGATGGCGCCGTCGATGGTCCCCAGCTTGAGGTCCTGCGCCATCGTGTCGGCGTTCGTGTAGAGCTGAAAGATGACCTCGTCGACCTTGGGGGCGCCGCCCCAGTAGTCGGGGTTGGCCTGGAGGCGCACGAACTTGCCCTTCTCCCACTCGACGACCTGGAAGGGCCCGTTGCCGACGATCGGCGGCTTGTTCTGGTAGGAGGTCGTCGCCTCCTTGCCGCTGACCTTGCTCCAGATGTGCTCCGGCAGGATAGGGACGACCATCCGGAGCATGTTCGCCTTCGGCGCCGCCGTGTAGACCTTGACGTGCGTGTCGTCGATGACCTCCGCCCTGGTGATGCCGTTGGTGTAGGTCGCCAGGTTGAGCAGGTCGTTGTCGACGATGTAGTTGAAGGTGAAGGCGACGTCGCGCGCCGTGACGGGCACGCCGTCCTGCCACGTCGAGTCGCCGCGGATCGTGAACGTCCACTCCTTGCCGTCGGGCGAGACCTCCCACGCCGTGGCCAGCTCCGGCCGCGGCTCCAGCGTCTTGGGGTCGAAGCCGACGAGGAAGTCGTAGTTCATGTGCCAGAGCATGTAGTCGGTGCCCTGGATGCCGATGAATGGGTTGAGGTTGTCCGGCTCCTGCACCCAGCCGATGTGGAGCGTGGTCTTGGTCGCCGGGGAGGGGCTCGATGACGCGACGGCCGCCCCGATCCCGATCGCCAGCCCTGCGAGCAGGACCAGCGCCAATGACGCCACCAAGAGTCGGCTTGCCGGCCGCACACGAATAGTCATGATGATCCCCCTGCTCGACGTTCCCCTGGGTCCGGCCCGGACGCCGGATACGTGAGCCCGACTCTAGGAACGCGTGGGGGATGCGTCAAGGGGGCGGCCGCCTCATCCCGCCGACTCGGCGTGTAGACTGGCGACACGTCTGAGCCGCGCGGCCGCCGGGGCGGTCGCCGCGCGGTGACTCGTCGTCACAGGGGGAGACCGTGGCCGCACCCGACGCCGTTCTCGAGCTGATCGAGCGCTTCGCGCGTAACCGCGACCAGTACCTGAACCCCGCCTACAACGAGACCCAGGTGCGGCGCGAGTTCATCGACCCGCTGTTCACGGCGCTCGGCTGGGACGTGGACAACCGCGCCGGCTACGCGCAGCAGTACAAGGACGTCGTACACGAGGACGCGATCAAGGTCGGACTCGACGCACGCGCCCCCGACTACTCGTTCCGCGTCGGCGGCGTGCGCAAGTTCTTCGTCGAGGCGAAGAAGCCGGCAGTGAACCTTCGGGAAGTCCCGGCGCCGGCTTTCCAGCTCCGTCGCTACGCCTGGTCGGCGAAGCTGCCGCTCAGCGTTCTCACCGACTTCCAGGAGTTCGTCGTCTACGACTGCAGGGTGAAGCCGGCGGCCGCAGACAAAGCTTCGGCGGCGCGCACCCTCTACGTCCCCTTCGAGTCCTACGAGGAGCGCTGGGACGAGATCGCCGGCGTGTTCGGCAAGGAGGCGATCCTCCAGGGCTCGTTCGACCGGTACGCCGAGTCGACCAAGGCCAAGAAGGGCACTGCCGAGGTCGACAAGGCCTTTCTCGGCGAGATCGAGCTGTGGCGCGACGCTCTCGCCCGCAGCATCGCCTTGCGAAACCCGTCACTCAGCCAGCGCGAGCTCAACTACGCCGTGCAGGTGACGATCGACCGCATCATCTTCCTGCGCATCTGCGAGGACCGCGGCATCGAGGCCTACGGCCGGCTCCGCGGCCTGCTGAACGGCGGCGACACCTACGGGCGGCTGAAGGCGCTCTACGCCGAGGCCGACGCACGCTACAACTCCGGCCTCTTCCACTTTGAGAGCGAGAAAGGCCGGGCCGGCTACGCCGACCGGCTCACGCCCGGCCTGACCGTCGACGACAAGGCGCTCAAAGACATCCTCAAGCGCCTCTACTACCCCGAGAGCCCGTATGAGTTCAGCGTGCTGCCGGCCGACATCCTCGGGCAGGTCTACGAGCAGTTCCTCGGCAAGGTGATCCGCCTTACGGCTGGGCACCGCGCCGTGGTCGAGGACAAGCCCGAGGTCAAAAAGGCCGGCGGCGTCTACTACACGCCGACCTACATCGTCGACTACATCGTCAAGAACACGGTCGGCCGCCTGCTCGAGGGGCTCACGCCCAAGCAGGCGGCCGAGCTGCGCATCCTCGACCCGGCCTGCGGCTCGGGCTCCTTCCTCATCGGCGCCTACCAGTACCTGCTCGACTGGCACCGCGATTGGTACGTCGCTCACGCGGAGAAGGCCGGCGCCAAGAAGCACGCCAAGGCCCTGTTCCAGGGCCCGGGCGGCGAGTGGCGCCTCACCACCGCCGAGAAGAAGCGCATCCTGCAAAGCTGCATCTACGGCGTCGACATCGACGCGCAGGCCGTGGAGACCACCAAACTCAGCCTGCTACTCAAGGTGCTCGAGGGCGAGACCGCGGAGAGCATCGACGCCCAGCTCAGCTTTCTGCGCGAGCGCGCCCTGCCCGACCTGGCCGCCAACATCAAGTGCGGCAA
>JBBQFA010000344.1:0-2678 GCA_038321515.1 Thermoleophilia bacterium
AGTCTGTACTCGAGGTCCTCAGGGAGTTCTTCGCGCCGTAAGTGACCGCACGGGCGCAGCGCGGCCGATACCGGGCAGTGCGGGCCGCCGGCGCCGGCTTCGTTCTGGCATACTTACAGCGCATGCCTCCGCTCCCCGACCGCAGCATCTCGACCAGCGCCTACCCCGGGCAGCTGCTGTCCGCCACGCTCGAGCACATCGCCGAGCTTGCCCCGGCCGCCGAGATCCGCTCGTTCGGCATGCACACCCTGCTCAGCAAGCGCAATCGCGCCGCCGCGCAGGCCGCGGGCCTCGCCTACACCGTGCACGGCCCGTTCGGCTACGAGGGAGTCGGCGACCGGTCCGAGCCGGTCAGGATGCAGGTGCTGGCCGAGCACCGCCGCCACCTCGAGGCCGGCGCCGAGATCGGGGCGCGGCTCTACGTCCTCCACCCCGACTGGCGCCACGAGATCGCGCCGCGCGACCCTGACGTGGTCGCGGCGCTCGCTCGTTCGTTCGAGACTCTGCTCGAGCTGCAAGCGGAGTACGGTGTCGGCATCGTCATCGAGAACATGCCCGGCGCCGGGCACTCGCACTTCACGCGTCCCGGCGACCTCGACCTGCAGGGCCTCGGCCTCATCCTCGACGTGGGGCACGCGAGCATCAGCGGGTGTCTCGACGACTGGCTCGCCGACCCGCAGGCGCCGCTGCGTCACCTGCACCTGCACGACAACCACGGCGAGGGCGACGACGACGATCCCCACCTGGCGCTCGGCGCCGGCGTGGTGGACGCGGCGGCCGTGATGGCCGTCGCGCGCGCCGCCGGCGCGTCGGTCGTGCTCGAGCACGACTCCGAGGACGCGGTGCTCGACAGCCTCGACCATCTGCGCGCGCTCGAACTGATCTGACCTTCAGCCTTCGAGCACCTCGATGAGCTGTTCCTTGATGTCACGCAGGCGCGTCGAGATCAGACCGGCCAGGCGCTTCATCACCACATACGCGGCGGCCGGCTCCTGCAGAAACACCTCTTCCGCGGCGGCAGCCGGGATCACCAGCACCGCGCTGTCTTCGACGGCCCGCGCGTCGGCGATGTAGATGTGCGGCGCGACGAGGGACGACCAGCCGGAGAGGCGGTACTGCCCGGCGTCGACAACCTCGATCACGTGCCCGGCCGGCGTCGCGAGGCGGATCGCCAGGCGGCCGCTGGCGACGATGAAGAGGTCGCGGGCATCATCGTTCTGCTCGAAGAGCGCCTCGCCATCACGCAGCGTCACCATCCCGGCGAGAGTCGCAAGCTCGGCGATCTGCGCGTCGCTCAGCGGCTCCAGCAGATCGCAGTGGCGCAACGTGCTCTCGACAGAAAGATCGGCAGTCGGTGGTTTCATGTCGCCCCCTCCAGGTTGACCCCATGACCTCCCTCACTATGTACCCGGCACAACGGCGATCGACATCCGTCAGAGCCGGCGGCCCCCGTCTGATAGACTTTGTCGGGTGCCGCTTCGGCGCCCCACCGCTCGCGCCAACGACCGAAAGCGCACGCCATGAGCCAGTCCTTCACGTACACGGGCACCGCCGACTACATCGCCGCGCCCGACCTCATGCAGACCGTCAACGTCGCCGTCCAGCTCAGCCGCCCGCTGCTCATCAAGGGCGAGCCCGGCACCGGCAAGACGATGCTCGCCCAGAGCATCGCGCGCGGGCTCGACATGCCGCTCATCATCTGGAACGTCAAGAGCACCACAAAGGCGCAGGACGGCCTCTACGTGTACGACACGGTGCAGCGCCTTTACGACGGCCAGTTCGGCGACCGCGACGTGAGCGACATCGCCCAGTACATCAAGATGGGCAAGCTGGGCGAGGCCTTCACCAGCGAGGCGCGCGTCGTCCTGCTGATCGACGAGATCGACAAGGCCGACCTCGAGTTTCCCAACGACCTCCTGTGGGAGCTCGACCAGATGGAGTTCACGATCCCCGAGACGCACGCCACCGTGAAGGCCGTGCAGCGGCCGATCGTGCTGATCACGTCGAACGCCGAGAAGGAGCTCCCCGACGCCTTTCTGCGCCGCTGCGTCTTTCACTACATCGAGTTCCCCGACGAGGCGATGATGGAGCGCATCGTGCGCGTGCACGTGCCGCAGCTCGACAAGCGGCTGCTCGACCTCGCGATGCAGGCGTTCTACTGGCTGCGCGAGGTGCCCGGACTGCAGAAGAAGCCCAGCACCAGCGAGCTGATCGACTGGGTGCAGGCGCTGGCGCGCGGCGGCGTCGACCACAAGGAGATCGCCGCTCGCTTGCCCTTCATGGGCGTGCTGCTCAAGAAGGATCATGACGTCGACGTGGCGCAGCGGGCGCTCTCGAGCGGCCGGCGGCGCTAGCGCCGGCCGGCAGGAAAGGAGTCATATGAGCGTCGGAGGCATCGAGCTCTTTTTCATCATCGTCATCGCGATCGTGGTGGCCGGACTGGTGCTGCGTCAGATCATGTCCAAGCACTGACGCGCGTCCGGCCTCGTGTTCACCGACTTCTTCTTCTTGCTGCGCTTCTACGGCGTGCCCGTTACGGTCACGGAGTGGCTGGCGCTGATGCGCGCCCTGGCACTTGGGCTCGCGCCCGCCAGCCTTGACCAGTTCTACGCCGTGGCGCGCAGCATCCTCGTCAAGTCGGAGGCCTACTTCGACCAGTACGACCAGGCGTTCGCGGC
>JBBQFA010000345.1:0-2662 GCA_038321515.1 Thermoleophilia bacterium
GAAGATGTTCTCGCCCGAGCCTTCGGCCACGTGCCCGTGCTCGGTCAGCATGATCGCCTCGTCGTAGCCGGCGTTGGTGACCTCGACCTTGGCGAGGATGCTGTTCAGATACTGGCCCGTGGCCTTGGCGGCGCGGGCCAGCGCGGTGTGGTCCAGCGACTGGATGCTCGAGATCTTGGCACGGATCCCCTTCTTGATGCCCTCTTCGCCGAGGTAGGCGCCCCACGGCCAGGCGGCGATGGACGCCTGGATCGGCGCGTTCAACGGGAACAGGCCCATCTCGCCGTAGCCGCGGAAGATCAGCGGGCGGACGTAGCACGCCTCCAGGCCGTTGCTCTCGATCACCGCGAACGTCGCGTCGTAGAGCTCCTCGATGCTGTACGGCACCGGCATGTAGTAGAGCTTCGCGGAGCGAACCAGCCGCTTGAGGTGCTCCTCGAGGCGGAACACGCCGGCGCCCCGGGGCGTCTTGTAGGCGCGGATGCCCTCGAAGACCCCGGAGCCGTAGTGCAGGGCGTGCGTCAGCACGTGGACCTTGGCCTCGGCCCAAGGCACGAGCTCCCCGTCCATCCAGATGTTGTCGACCTCGGGTAGCGGCATGGCTCCTCCTCGACTCGCGGATCAGCCGGCCGCGAGGGCGGCCAGAATGGCGTCGGTCATCTCGGCGGTGCCGAGGGTCTTCTCGCCGGGAGCGGCGATGTCGGCGGTGCGCGCGCCCTGCTCGAGGGCCGTCTCGACGGCCCTCTCGACGGCGCGCGCGGCATCCTTCTCGGCGAAGCTCAGGTCGAGCATCATGGCGGCACTCAGGATGGTCGCGCACGGGTTGGCGAGCCCCTTGCCGGCGATGTCGGGGGCCGAGCCGTGGATCGGTTCGTAGAGGCTCACGCCTCCCGCGCCGACACTGGCGCTCGGCAGCATGCCGATACTGCCGGTGAGCATCCCCGCTTCGTCGCTGAGCACGTCGCCGAAGAGGTTCTCGGTGGCGACCACGTCGAACTGCTTGGGGTCGCGGATGAACTGCATGGCGCAGTTGTCCACCAACATGTGGCGCATCTCGACGTCCGGGTAGCGCTCCGCCACCCGTATGGCGACGGCGCGCCACAGGCGTGAGCTCTCGAGCACGTTCGCCTTGTCGACCGAGTGCACCAGCTTGCGGCGGCAGCCCGCGACCTTGAAGGCATACTCCATGAGCCGGTCGACCTCGGCCTCGGTGTAGATCATCGTGTCGTAGGCCGTGTCGGCGGTGCGCTCGCGCTTGCCGAAGTAGACGCCGCCGGTGAGCTCGCGCACGACGAGCATGTCGACGCCGTCGATCACCTCGGGCTTGAGCGTGCTGTTGTGCGCCAGCGCCTTGAAGCTCTTGACGGGGCGCAGGTTGGCAAACAGCTCGAGGCCCTTGCGCATGTCGAGCAGGCCCTGCTCCGGACGCGGCTTGTGCGGGTCGGTGGTGTCCCACTTGGGGCCCCCGACGGCGCCGAGCAGCACCGCGTCACACTTCTGGCAGCGCTCGATGAGGCCGTCTTCCATGGGCGTGCCGAAGGCGTCGATGGCGCAGCCGCCCATGACGCCCTCTTCGTAGGCGAGCAGGTAGCCGTACTTCGGGCCGGCGGCGTCGAGGACGCGCTGCGCGGCGGCGACGATCTCCGGCCCCACCCCGTCGCCGGGCAGCACCATCACGCGATAGCCGCGGTAGTTCGCCGGGGTGGTCACGAAGGGCTCCCTTCGGCGAGCTGCGACTTCACGTACTCCATGAGCCCGCCGCGGTCGATGAGCTCCTGCATGAACGGCGGGAACGCCTCGGCGTCGTACCTGGTGCTGTGCGTCACGTTCTCCACGGTGCCGGCGACGAGATCGACGCGCAGGCGGTCGCCCGCCTTGGCGTCGGCGGCCGCCGCCGGGCACACCACGATCGGCAGGCCGGTGTTGATCGCGTTGCGGTAGAATATACGCGCAAAGGACGAGGCTACGACCACGCTCACGCCGCAGGTCTTGATCGCCACCGGCGCGTGCTCGCGCGAGCTGCCACAGCCGAAGTTCTCCTCCGCGACGATGATGTCGCCGGGCTGCACGGTGGTGGCGAAGTCGGCGTCGATGTCCTCCATGCAGTGCCTCGCCAGCTCCGCAGGGTCGCTGGTGTTGAGGTAGCGGGCCGGGATGATGACGTCGGTGTCGACGTCCCGGCCGTACTTGTGGACGGTGCCCTCGAAGATCATCTGGGCGCTCCCTTCTCCGCGCCGACTTCTTCGGGCGTGGCGACGTGGCCGGCCAGCGCGGAGGCGGCGGCCACGTACGGGCTCGCCAGGTAGACCTCGCTGCCGGGGTGGCCCATACGGCCGACGAAGTTGCGGTTGGTGGTGGCCACGGCGCGCTCGCCCTCGGCGAGGACGCCCATGTGGCCGCCGAGACACGCGCCGCAGGTCGGCGTACTGAAGGCGCAGCCGGCCTCGATGAGCGTCTGCATGGTGCCGTCGGCGATGGCGTCGAGGCACACCTGCTGCGTGCCCGGCAGGATGATGCAGCGCACCTCGGGGTGGACCTTCTTGCCGTGCAGGATCGAGGCCGCCTGACGCAGGTCTTCGATGCGGCCGTTGGTGCAGCTGCCGATCACGACCTGGTCGATGGTGATGTCCGCCAGGTCAGCCGCAGCCGCCGCGTTGCTGGG
>JBBQFA010000346.1:0-2653 GCA_038321515.1 Thermoleophilia bacterium
TCGGCACGTCCGGCGTCGTGTATCCCGCGGCGGCCATGCCGCTGATCGCCGGCGAGGCAGGCGCGACGGTGATCGACGTGAACCCCGAGCGCGACGCACTGGCGCAGTCCTGCGACCTCTTCTTGAGGGGACCCGGCGGCGTCGTGCTGCCCGACCTCGTCGCCGCGGTCCGGGAGCACCTCGGCGACTGACCGGCACAGCCGGCGGAGTCGGCGATGGCGGCCATAAGACCACGATACCCACCGGCGGGCGGGCAGATGCGGAGCGCCGCGAGCTAGCGGCGGAACGCCGCAAGATCGGCGCCGAGCCCGAGCTCGGCGTACTGGAGCGAGCGCCGCGCATAGCGGTCGCGGAGTTCGACGCGAGGTTCGAGGTCGTCGTCGGTGACCTCGCGCACGACCTTCGCTGGCGACCCCATGATGAGGCTGCGTGGCGGGAACGTCTTGCCCTGCGTGACCAGGCTGTTGGCGCCGACGATGCACTCGTCGCCGATCTCGCAGCCGTTCAGCAGCGTGCTGCCCATGCCGATGAGACAGCGGGCGCCGATGGTGGCGCCGTGCACGATCACTCCGTGGCCGATGACACAGTCGGGGCCGACGACGATGGGCCAGCCGGGGTCGGTGTGGGCGACGGAGTTGTCCTGAAAGCTGGTGAAGGCGCCGAGCAGGATGCGCTCGACGTCGCCGCGTAGCACGGCGCCCGGCCAGAGGTTGGCGCCCTCCTCGAGGATCACGTCGCCGATCACCGTGGCGTCGGGGTGGATGAACACCTCGGGGCCGAAGTGGGGTACCTTATCGCCAAAGGCAGAGATCGACATGCGCGAAAGTATAGCGGAGGAGGACGGCATGAAGTTCGTGCACGTGGCGGTGCGGACCAAGCACCTGGACCAGGCGATCAAGTTCTACGAGCAGCTCGGGATGACCGAGCAGAAGCGCAGCGAGCTCACCAAGGGCAAAGCGACGCTGGTGTTCATGGCTCCGGAGGCGGGCAACTTCGCCATCGAGTTGGTCTACAACTGGGGCAAGGACGACGCCTACGAGGGCGGCGAGCGCTTCGGCCATTTCGCCTTCGAGACCGACGACATCGACGCGGTGCTGCCAGCGCTCGAGCTCTTCGGCGGCACGGTCACACGGCAGCCCTACATGCTGGAGGGCGATGGGCCGCGGCTGGCCTTCGTCGACGACCCCGACGGCAACTCGATCGAGTTGATCCAGCGCTGAAGCCGGCGGGGCTGCGCCGGCCGGCGGGGCCCGGAGCTGCTACGGCCGGGGGCGTCAGCCGTAGTGCGGGGCGTTGCCGCGGCTCCACCCCATCTTGCCGGCCGAGAAGGCGCGGGGGATGGAGATCAGAGCGAGCACGGCGAGCAGGATGTAGTACGAGAGGTTGAGATTGGTGGTGGCGCCGGTGAGCGCGGTGGCGAGGTTGAAAACGCACACCGCGCCGGAGAGCACGGCCAGCAGACCCCAGGAGCCGCGGTGGTGCCCGGCGCTGAGCTCGAGGACGAGGCCGGCGACGAAGAGTCCCGGCGGGATCAGCAGCAGCGGCAGCGACGTGAGGTCACCGGCCGACGACCCGCTCGAGCCGACGGACGGCCCGGTCGCGGCATACCAGCCCTCGTAGAATTGCCAGGCGAAGCCGGCCATCAGAAAAACGAGGATGGCGACGCGGCCGATGAACTGGCGGTCATGCCGTGTCATCGAGGGCAGCCGCCGGTTCCAGGCGCGCGAGCGCCGCCAGGCGCGGGCCATGAGCAGCACGAAACAGACGACGAACACCGGCGCGAGCACGTAGGGCCGCTCGGTGAACCAGGGGAACCAGCTGAAGGGCTTCCACGTCTGCTCCTTGAGGACGATGTCCGACTCTCCGTTGGCGGGCATCACCTGGAGGATCTCCGGCCCGGCGACCAAAGCGTCGACACGCAGAGCGCTGACGTCGCCGACGCGCAGACGATACGGAATGGAATCGTAGGGCGAAGATGGAGTGCCGTTGCCGGAGCGCAGCAGCGGCCACTCCGCGTTGACCGAAGTGGCGCCGGCCGCAGGCCAGCGATAGACGAAGGTGAAGCCGGCCGGCTCGGCCTGCGTGCCGCCCCAGGCGGTCGCCTCCAGGGTAGCGTCCTTGCCCGCGAGGACTACGGCGACACTGGCGTCGGCCTCGACGTAGGCCTGCGTCGCCGCCAGCGCCGCCGAGGCCGGCTGCTTACCGGCGGCGGCGCCGAGCTGCTCGTCGCCGCCGGATCCGTCGCCGGCGCCGGCGGCGCCCGGCCAGCCCGCCGTGAGCGCGGCGGCGCAGAGGAGCAGGACGACCACCGGCGCGAGGCGCGTGCGCAAGCCCTTCTTGAACAGCCGGCCGAGCTCTCGCCAGCCGGCCCTGCGCTCGCGCGGCGGCGAGTACTCGCTCCAGCGGGTCCACTCGCCGCCGGGATGGCGCGCGAAAACGGTGTAGTGACGGCCATGATCCGCCCGAAGACCCACGTCCCGAAACGAGCCCGTCACGTCCTGGTACACGATCTCCTGTCCCTGATCCGGGCCGTCGTCGGCCGTCGCGGCGGGACCCTGCTCGGAGCGCAGGATGCGTACCTCGAGAAGTGTACGTCCGGGGTAATCCCAGGCGATCGTGAAGCAGTCACCGACGGCGCGCGCCATGACGCGGC
>JBBQFA010000347.1:0-2642 GCA_038321515.1 Thermoleophilia bacterium
CTCGTCGTAGCGCTCTTCGCCCACGAGGCTCACGAAGCCGGGGATGTTGACGCTGGCCGGGCACGCGTTGGAGCAGCGCGCCTTGAACAGCGTCGAGCAGACGCCGGCCTCGCAGTATTTGTCTTTGATGTGGGCCTCGTACTCGTGACGGAAGTGGCGGATCGTCGAGAGGACCGGGTTGGGGGCCGTCTGACCGAGGCCGCAGAGCGCGGTTTGGCTGATCGACTCGCCGAGGGCGACGAGGCGTTCGATGTCGCCCTCTTCACCCTCGCCCTTGCAGATGCGGTCGACGATCTCGAGCATGCGCTTGGTGCCGACGCGGCAGGGTGGGCACTTGCCGCAGCTCTCCTCCTGGGTGAACTCGAGGAAGAAGCGGGCGATGTCGACCATGCAGGTGTCCTCGTCCATGACGATGACGCCGCCGGAGCCCATGATGGCGCCGAGCTCCTGCAGGGTGGCGTAGTCGACCGGGACGTTCAGGTGCTGCTTGGGGATGCAGCCGCCGGAGGGGCCGCCGAGCTGCGCGGCCTTGTAGGCCTTGCCGTTGGGGATGCCGCCGCCGACCTCGTAGATGAGCTCGCCGAGCTGCATGCCGATCGGCACCTCGACGAGGCCGGTGTGCTGCACGTTGCCGCCGAGCGCGAACACTTTGGTGCCCTTGCTCGTCTCGGTGCCCGTGCTCGCGTACCACGCCGCGCCCTTCAGGATGATCGGCGCGATGTTGGCGAAGGTCTCGACGTTGTTCAGCACGCTGGGCTTGCCCCAGAGACCCGAGACGGCCGGGAAGGGCGGGCGCGGGCGCGGCTCGCCGCGGTGACCCTCGATCGAGGTCATCAGCGCGGTCTCCTCGCCGCAGACGAAGGCGCCGGAGCCCATGCGGATCTCGAGGTCGAAGGCGAAGCCGGTGCCCATGATGTCCTCGCCCAGCAGGCCGTACTCGCGCGCCTGGCCGAGCGCGTGCTCGAGGCGCTCCACGGCCAGCGGGTACTCGGCGCGCACGTACACGTAGCCCTGGTGCGCGCCGATCGCGAAGGCGCCGATGACCATGCCCTCGATCAGCGAGTGCGGGTCGCCCTCGAGCACCGAACGATCCATGAACGCGCCGGGATCGCCTTCATCGGCGTTGCAGAGGATGTACTTGACGTCGTTGTCCTGCTGCTGCGCGAAGCGCCACTTCATGCCTGTGGGGAACCCGGCGCCGCCGCGGCCGCGCAGGCCGCTGGCCAGAACCTCGTCCACCACCGCTTCGGGGGTCATCGAGGTGAGCACCTTGGCGAGCGACTGGTAGCCGTCGCGGGCGATGTACTCGTCGATCTTCAGCGGGTCGATGATGCCGGAGTTGCGGAGCACGATCTTGACCTGGCGGTTGAAGAACGGGATGTCGTCCATCTCGGCCTGGGTGCGGTCGGTGCCGGGCGCGTGACTCACGAGGCGCTCGACGATGCGGCCCTTGAGGAGGTGCTCCTCGACGATCTCGGGCACGTCCTCGACCTTGATGTTCTGGTAGAAGACGCCGTCGGGGTAGACGAGCGCCACGGGGCCTTGCACGCAGGGGCCGAGGCAGCCGGTCTCGACGACGTCGACCTCGCCGGCGAGCTCGCGCTTCACGAGCTCGGCACGGACCGCCTCGCTCACGTCGAGCGCGCCGGAGGCGATGCAACCGCCGCCGGTGCAGATCAGAAAGTTACTTCTCACATCAGCCATAGTCAGTTCACTCGCTCTCAGGTCTTGATCAGGTAGGCGTCGACGGGGGTGCCGCCGACGAGATGGTTCTCGACGATCGTGTGGACTCTGGCCCTGTCGAGGAGGCCGTAGCGGTACATAGTGCCGTCCGCCAGGGTGATGGTGGCCATCGGCTCTTCTTCGCACAGGCCGGCGCAGCCGGACTGGTGCAGGCTCGCCGAGGTGACGCCGGCGGCGGCAAGTTCGGTCATGAAGGCGGCGACGACCTCACGGGCGCCTGCGGCGATGCCGCAGGTGCCCATGTGCACGGTCACCTGCGTCTCCTTGCGGCCCTGACGCAGGTCGATGTCGGCCTTGGCCTGCTCGGCCAGCGCCATGAGCTGATCGGGGCTGGTGATCCTTTCGGCCATGTCAGGCACTCCTCTCGGCCAGGACGGGTTCCTCGACGTACTGGGCGAGGATCTCGCCGACCCGCTTCGGCTTGACGCGGTGATGGACGTCGTCATCGATCATGATCACGGGGGCCAGGCCGCAGGCTCCGAAGCAGCGGCCGATCTCCAGCGAGAACAGGCGGTCCTCGGTGGTGCCGCCCAGGTCGATGCCGAGCTCCTTCTTGAGCGCGTTCATGACCGCCACGCCGCCGCTGACGTAGCAGGCGGTGCCGAGGCAGATGCGGATCAGGTGCCGGCCGCGAGGGACCGTGGTGAAGAACGAGTAGAAACCGACCACGCCGGCGACTTCACTGTACGGCTTGTGCAGCTCACGCGCGATGTGCTTGAGGGCGACCTCGGGCAGGTAGCCGAAGATGCCTTGCGCGAGCTGGAGAACCGTGATCATGGAGCCCGGCCTGACCTTGTAATCCGCGTGCACAGCGTCGAGTCGCTCGAGGTGCTCATGGTCTGTCGGCTCATTGATGCAGCAGGGGCACGACTTGACTGCTTCGATCATCTCCAATCCTT
>JBBQFA010000348.1:0-2641 GCA_038321515.1 Thermoleophilia bacterium
CAGCAGCGCGCCGATGAAGGGGTCGTCCGCGCTGACCGACTGCACATCCACCCCATACTGCGCGCGGAACGCGCGGCCGGTCGGTCGCCTGGCCCGCCACTTGATCTCGAAGGCGCGCAAGCGGTCGCCGGTCTTGACCACCAGATCCACCTCCGATTGTGCCCGCGTGCGCCAGAAGAACAGTTCGCCGCCGCCGCCGCGCAGCAGGTTGTGCTTGGCCGCCTCGGCGATCACCCAGTTCTCCCACACGGCGCCGATATCGGGGCGGAGCTCCTCGGCCGAGAAGGCGTTCAGCAGGGCATTGCGGATGCCGGTGTCCCAGAAGAAGACCTTCTTGCTGCGCGCGATCTCCTTGCGCGGATTCGTGCTGAACGAAGGCAAGCGGAAGATGACATACGTCTGCTCCAGCAGATCCAGATACCGCTCGACCGTGGGGCGGGCCATCTGGAGTTGTGTCGCCAGCTCATGAGTCGAGACTTCGTTGCCCACCTGATGTGCAAGCAAGGTGAGGAGCCGCTTGATCAGGTCGGGCGACTTGACCAAGCCCGTCTGAAGGATGTCCTTCCAGAGGTAATCCGAGCTCAACTCGCGCAGCAGATGCGGCTTATCGTCCGCCAGGACGACCTCGGGGTACGCGCCAAATGCCAGCGACTGCAGCAGGGACGCGCGCAGCGGCGCGGCGAACTGCTCGCGGAGGACGGCCGCCGAATAGGTGTCAGCATACCACTCCCGGGCGCGCAGCGACTCCTCGAACGTGAGTGGCGGCAAGCGCACCTTCTCGTTGCGCCCCGTCAGGCTCTCCGCCGTCTGATCGAGCAGGTCCAGGCTGGACGAACCGAGCAGAAGGATCTTCACCGGCAGCCGGGTGTCGTGCCAACCCTTGACGATGCGCGCCGCCTCCGGCAGGCGCTGCGCCTCGTCCACCACCAGCACATCGGGATCGCCCAGGCTCTTCAGGCTGTCGGCGGGTGAGAGCGCGGCTGCGGCCAGAAACCGCTGCTTGTCGACGTCGACGTCGAAGTTGAGAAACCGGGCCTTGCGGCCGGCGAGGACGTGCTCGACCAAGGTCGTCTTGCCCACCTGCCGGGCGCCCAGGATGATGCCGACCTTGCTCCCGGCAAGAATGCGTTCGAGCGCCTGCTCTGCTGTCCTTTTGATATACACGATATACAGAATAGCAGACGATTTGGGTAGGTCAATGCTCCGGTGGACGAGGGCCCACCCGACTTATGGCGAGCAGTGTGGCGTCGTCGGCGAGTGGGGAGCCGTTCATTCGCCGGACACTGGCGGTGAGACTTCGGAGCACGGCATCTGTCGGCGCCCCCGTCAGCAGACGTCCGGCGAGCAGGCCGGCCAGGCCCTCGATGCCGAGGCGGGCCTGCGTCTCGAGGTCCACCCGAGCCTCGACGATCCCATCGGTGTAGAGGAGGAGCGTCCATGCCTCGGGCAGCGGCACTGAGACCGGCCGCCACTCACACGGTTGCACGCCGAGCGGGAGACCACCGAGTGGCATGGTGATGATCTCGTCGCCCGTGAGGAGCAGCGCCGGCGGATGCCCGGCGGAAACTATGGTCGCCGTCGAACGGTCGGCAGAGATGTCCACGACGCACATGGTCGCCATGACCGGCATGCGACCTTTCTCCGCCTCAGCCCGATCCGATTCCTCGGTGACGAGGTGGTTGAGGGTGTCCATGGTCGCAGCCACGCCGAGATCACGGTGCGTGAGCGCGCGCCAGGCTGCCCGCAGGTAGGCGCCCGTGGCCGCGGCGTCGGGTCCATGCCCCGTCACATCGCCGATGACGGCGCTCACGATGCCGTCGGAGCGTGTCACGAGGTCGACGAAATCGCCGCCGAGCCGCATGCGACGCTCGCCCGCCGAGTAGCTCAGGCCGACGCGCAGGTCGTCGGCGTCGGTGCCGATGTGCGGGATCAGGCTGGCCTCGAACCGGCGGTAGAGGCGCGCCGCGTCGCGTTCCGCCTCCAGACGACGCACTCTCTCAAGGGTGACCGCGGCGTGGTCGGCGAAGCGCTGCAGCGTCGCCAGCCATGCGGGCTCCGGTTCGGGCACTGCGGTCGCCCAACCGAACGCGAGCACGGCCGCAGGTCGCTCGTTCAGCACGACAGGTATACGCAGGGCGGACGCGAGCCCCGAGAACCCGGCAAGGTCGATGAGCAGAGACCGCCCCGGGTGGCCTGTCAGATCGGGGATAAACGAGGGCTTGAGCTGCGTGACCAGTTCCTCTTTGAGGTCCGGGAACTCGTCGAGCGGCAGCGGCATGGCGTCGCTCTTCGGCCCGCCCGGCGTCCGCGCAGCCAGACGCAGCGTGTCGTCGTCGATCGTGATCAGAGCGGCCGCGGTGCAGCCCGTGGTCTCGAGGGCCGCTTCGCATACGGCTTTCGCGGCGCCGGTGAAGCTGCCGCTGGCATGGAAGGCAGGAGTCGCGTCGAGCACGCTCTCGACTGCCTCGCGCGCATCCGCGGCTTCCTTCAGCGCCGCTCTGACCTGTCCCCTGTAGCGATCGCCGAGCATGCCGGCCGCGACCCCGGCGAGCAGCCACACGACGATCACGATCGCGCTCGAGAGCCCCGAGACGAGCCAGCGGTCAGTGACGATCAGCGCGTCGAAGGCGATGCCGGTCGC
>JBBQFA010000349.1:0-2636 GCA_038321515.1 Thermoleophilia bacterium
AGGGGCGTCGGCCTGTTCGACCTCGTCAAGGCCAAGGACGGCGGCTACCGCTGCTACTCCTGCACCCTGTGCGAGCGCGTCTGCCCCGTGGACTGCATCGAGATCGACTACTGCCCCGAGTTCGAGGAGCTGCCGTTCGACATCGAGGCCGAGCGCGCCGCCGCCCTGGCGACACTGCCCGGCGAGAGCTGCGGCGCGGGCGCCGCCTGCGTGATGGGCGAGAAGCCGGCCGGCTTCATGCCCGAGATCGACATGAAACTCTTCGACCCGGTGGTCGCCAAGATCCGCACCGGCTCCGGCCTCGTCGAGGCGTTCCACGCCACGCAGGAGGCGTTCGGCTACCTGCCTCGCGTGGCCCTCGAAGACATCGCCGAAGAGATGAAGCTGCCGTTCTCGCGCGTCTTTGGCGTGGCCAGCTTCTACAGCCAGTTCCGTCTTCTGCCGGTGGGCAAGCACGTGATCGACGTGTGCATGGGCACCGCCTGCCACGTCGCCGGCGCGCCCCTGGTGGTCGAGGCTTTCAGCCAGGAGCTCGAGATCCCCGTTGGGGCCACCACGCCCGACGGGCTCTTCACCCTGCAGACGGTGAACTGCGTCGGCGCCTGCGCCCTCGCGCCCGTCGTGCGCCTCGGCGACGACGAGACCCTCGGTCGCGTCGGCCCCAACGAGGCGCGCAAACTCATACGCAAGCTGCGCAAGCGGGAGGTGGGAGCATGAGCCCCGCCGCCAGGCTCACGAAGATCGACAAGGCGCTCAAGGCGAAAGCCGACCAGAGCGCCTACCTCACCGACGACGCGAAGACCGAGATCCGCATCTGCGCCGGCACCGCCTGCCACGCCTCCGGGCGTGTCGCGTTGCGCAAAGCTGTGGAGAAGACGCTCGCCGAGCGCGATCTCACCGGCAAGGTCGCCGTCGTGGAGACGGGCTGCCACGGCTTCTGCGAAGAAGGCCCCATAGTGGTGGTCCGCCCGCAGGGCCTCTTCTACCCGAGACTCAAGCCCAAGGACATCGAAGAGATCATCGCCACGAGCGTGGTCGGCGACGGCGTCGTCGAGCGGCTGCTCTACAAGGACCCGCAGACCGGTGAAGCGCTCGCACACGAGAAGGACATCGCGTTCTATGCGCTGCAGGACCGCATCGTGCTGGCCCTCAACGGCAAGATCGACCCGTACTCGCTGGACGATTACCTCAGCCACGACGGCTACACCGCCCTGGCCAAGGTACTGAACGCCGCCGACCCGGAGGCCGTGATCGACGAAGTCGAGGCGAGCGGCCTGCGTGGCCGCGGCGGCGCCGGCTTCCCCACCGGCAAGAAGTGGCGCTTCTGCCGCGCCAACCCCGGAGAGAAGCACTACGTGATCTGCAACGCCGACGAGGGCGACCCCGGCGCGTTCATGGACCGCTCGGTGCTCGAAGGTAACCCGCACAGCGTGATCGAGGGCATGATCATCGCCGCGTACGCCATCGGCGCCGGCAGCGGCCCTGTGGAGGGCTACGTGTACGTGCGCCACGAGTACCCATTCGCCGTGCAACGTCTGCGTCACGCCCTCGAGACGGCGCGCGCACACAACCTGCTCGGCAACGACATCCTGGGCAGCGGCTTCAGCTTCGACATCCGCATCAATCAGGGCGCCGGCGCCTTCGTCTGCGGCGAGTCCACGGCCCTCACGGCCTCCATCGAGGGCCACCGCGGCATGCCGCGCGGCAAGCACATCCGCACGGTTGCTCACGGCCTCTGGGGCCAGCCCACGAACCTCAACAACGTGGAGAGCTACGCCAACGTGCCGTGGATCGTGAACCATGGCGCCGAGGCTTTCGCGGCCAAGGGCACGGCCACGAGCAAGGGCACCAAGATCTTCAGCCTCACCGGCAAGGTCGTCAACGGCGGCCTCATCGAGGTGCCCATGGGCGCGACGCTGCGCCAGGTCATCTTCGCGATCGGCGGCGGCATGCTGCCGGGCCGCGAGTTCAAGGCCGTACAGCTCGGCGGGCCGTCCGGGGGCTGTCTGCCCGCCTCCCTGCTCGACGAGCCCATCGATTTCGAGAGCCTCGTGGCCGCCGGCTCCATGATGGGCTCCGGCGGCATGGTCGTGGTCGACGACACCACGTGCATGGTCGACTTCGCCAAGTTCTTTCTCAAGTTCACCGCCGAGGAGAGTTGCGGCAAGTGCGTGCCCTGCCGCGTCGGCACGCAGCGCATGCTCGAGATCCTCGAGCGCATCAGCGCCGGCGAGGCGGATCTCGACGACATCGAGCGCCTTGAGCGGCTCGCCGCCGACATCATCGAAGGCTCGCTCTGCCAGCTCGGCGGCAGCGCGCCCAACCCGGTGCTCAGCACGCTGCGCTACTTCCGCGACGAGGTGATGGCCCACGTCGTGGAACGCTGCTGCCCCGCCAAGGTGTGCCGCCCCTTGATCCGCTACACCATCGACGCTGACGCCTGCACCGGCTGCCACGTGTGCTTCGGGGCCTGCCCCACGAGCGCCATCAGCGGCGAGCGCAAGGAGGTCCACACCATCGATCAGAAGCTCTGTATCCAGTGCGACACGTGTCGCCAGGTCTGCAAGTTCGACGCCGTCCCGGTCGAGACAGGCATATTCGAGCTGGCAGAAGGGAGGCGGCAGTGAGCACGCGTA
>JBBQFA010000350.1:0-2620 GCA_038321515.1 Thermoleophilia bacterium
AGATCGCGTTCCGCGCGGTGCGCTTCGGCTACCGCGAGGAGGTCGTGCTGCCGCGGCTGGAGCTGACCATCCCGGCCGGGCAGACCGTCGCGCTGGTCGGCGCCACCGGCGCCGGCAAGTCGACGGTCATCAAGCTGCTGGCACGCTTCTACGACCCGACCGAGGGCTCGGTGCTGGTCGACGGCCACGACCTGCGGCAGGTCACGGCGAGCTCACTGCGCGAGCAACTCGCCGTCGTGCCGCAGGAGGCCTTTCTCTTCAGCGGCTCCGTGATGGACAACATCCGCTTCGCCCGGCCGACGGCCGGCGAGGACGAGGTCAAGCGCGTCGCCCGCATCGTCGGCGTGCACGACTTCGTCGAGTCGCTGCCCGAGGGCTACGACACCGAGGTGCAGGAGGGCGGCGCGGCGCTCAGCACCGGGCAGCGGCAGCTCATCAGCTTCGCGCGAGCGCTGCTCGCCGACCCGCGCATCCTGATCCTCGACGAGGCCACGAGCAGCGTCGACGCCGAGAGTGAGCGCCGCATCGAGCGCGCCATGGAGGTACTCTTCAGCGGCCGCACCAGCATCATCGTCGCCCACCGGCTGAGTACCGTGCGCTACGCCGACGACATCGTCGTGGTCGACGCCGGCCGCATCGTCGAGCAGGGCACGCACGACGAGCTCGTCGCCGCCGGCGGCCGCTACGCCGGCCTCTATCGCGACTGGGAGGCGACCGGGCTGGCGCTGTGAGGCGCCGGGGCCGGCGCCGGGGCCGTGACGGGAGCGGCCGGCCGCACTCGCCGGCCATCACCGCCGGCTCTGTCCATCGCGGGGCCTGTCACGCCCTCAGGCATTCTCCCTTGCGGCGTCTTCTGCCACTTGCGCCATTGGACGTCCGCTCAGTGGTGCCGCCTGTGGTGCCGGGAGTGGTGCCGCCTGTGGTGCAGCGGGTGGTGCAGCGGGTGGTGCAGCGGGTGCCGCCCGTGGTGCCGCCGCCCGCGACGCTATGCGTAGTGCCAGCCGTGTCACCACCAGTGGTGCCGTGACTGGCACCGCCAATGGTGCCGTGAGTGGCGCCGCCAACGTCCGCTACGCTCGGCGATCATATCCCTGGCCCCGGCCGAACGCCCGAGACACGCGGGCCGGGACGGTCGCGGACCGGGGCGAGTGACACCGGTCAGGCGTTGGGCTGAGCGCGAGCCGCCGGCCGCGACCCCATATCGTGCGGTGCGCGCACGTCGCGCCACGCCAGCTGAAAGACACTGACGAAGATGGCGACGCCGGCCGCGACCCACAGCACCGTAGAGCGGCCGAACGCGTCCGCCAGAGGGCCGGCCAGCGCGAGCCCCGCGGGAAAGAAGGCGAGCACGCCGAGGTAGTCGTAGGCCGAGACTCGCGAGATCATCGCCGGCGCGACCTCGCGCTGCATACACGTCAGCCAGAAGGGGTCGTAGAGTCCCCACTCCACGCCGACGGCGGCGAGCGACGCGTACAGCATCCACACCGGCGCCTCCAGCGCCAGCAACGCCACCGGCAGGGCGGTGAGGCTCATGCCGGCGGCGATCACCAGCATGGGCCGGCGCGGCCGCCAGCGCAGGCTGAGCAGGCCGCCGGCGATCTGGCCGATGCCCATCGCCGCCGCCGTGAAGCCCCAGGTGCGGGCGCCGTCGTAGACGTCGCGCGCGACGATCGGCCCGAGCACCTGGATCGGCCCCTCGATGGCGAAGAGGAAGAGCGCGGCGCCGGCGACCATCACCCATATCCAGGTATGGCTCGTGAACTCACGCCAGCCGTCGGCCAGGTCGCGGAAGAAGGCGCGCCCGGCCGCGGCGCCGACGCCGTCGGCGGTCGGCTCCTCACCGGCCATACCCCGGGCGAGGCCGGCCGGAGCAGCCTGCGCGCCCGGCCGTCCCAAGAATGCCGGCGGCCGCAGCCGCAGCAGGAACCAGGCGCTGAGAAGGTAGCTGAGCCCGTCGATGCCGATCGCCCACCCCGGTCCCACGGCCGCCACGAGCATACCGGCCAGAAAGGCCCCAAGCGTGATCGAGCCGCTCGACACCAGGCCCTGCAGCGCGTTGGCCTGCTGCAGCCGCGGCGGGCTGACGACCTCGGGTACGAGGCCCGTGTACGCCGGCCCGAAGAACGCCTCGCACACGCCCATACCGACCTGCAGCGCGGCGAGCTGCCACACCTGGGCCACACCGGCGACGAGTAACGCGGCCGCTGTCAGCTGCAGCGCGGTGCGGCCGACGTCGGCGACCATCATCACCGTCCGGCGGGGCAGCCGGTCCGCCCAGACCCCGCCCAGCAGCACGAGCATCGCCAGGGGGATCAGGCCTGCCGCCTCGACGATGCCGATGTCCGTGGCGGTGCCACCGATGGCGAGCACGGCGAAGGGGAGCGCGACCACGCGGAACATGGAGCCGACCACCGAGGTCGCCTGCCCGAGGAACAGCTTGCGGAACTCGGGCTCTCGGATCGCCGCGAGACTGTCAGATAGCGTCGCCACGCTACTCGATGCGCGGCAGCCACTGCAGCCAGCTGGGCAGCCACCAGTTCCAGCGGCCCAGCAGGCGCATCGCGGCCGGCACCATGAGCACGCGGATCACGGTCGCGTCGAGCGCGACTGACACGGCCAG
>JBBQFA010000351.1:0-2599 GCA_038321515.1 Thermoleophilia bacterium
GGTGCGGGCGCTGACCGAGCGCGTTGAGCACGAGCTCACCTTCCCGCGGCTCACCGGCTACCGCTACGAGCTGGCCGGCGAGAAGCTGCGCGTGGAGTTCGACGAGGGCGCCGGCATGGCGCTCTCGACGGCGGACGTGCCGACCGCCGTCGAGAACGCGCCGATCATCGGCGAGACCGTGATCCACACGCTCGACGACCTCAGGGCGCGGCGCGCGCAGGAGGTCGACTTTCTGCTCGCCAAGCTCGTCTACGAGAAGTACTTCTGCGCCGACGACGGCGCTGGGACTGACGCGCGGCGCCCCTGGCTCTTCCCGCAGATCCTGGACGCGGCCCGCGCCTGGCGCCGGCAGTGCCTCACCTGCAAGGACAACTGCTTCCCGCAGCTCCTGCTGCTGGTGGAGAACGCGCACACGGCGGCCGACAAGATCTACCGGGCGATCGTCGACTCGACGCCCGGGGTGCAGACGCTGCTGCCGATCCTGCAGCCCTACGACACCGTGGGCTCCACGAGCTACGTCGACTTCGACACCACGCGGCCCGTGATGGTCACGGACCCCGACAAGTGCCACATCTCGCACGTGGTCTGCGACACCGACTCGTGGGAGCAGAAGATGGCGCAGGTGCTGGAGGAGATGGACGAGGTGGAGAGCTACGTGAAGAACCACAACCTCGGCTTCTTCATCCCGTACACCTACGAGGGCGAGGCGCACGGCTACATTCCCGACTTCATCGTGCGGCTGCGATCGCCGCACGGCGCGCAGCCGCTCAACCTGATCATCGAGGTATCGGGCGAGCCCAAGCCCGAGAAGGCGGCCAAGGTGGAGACTGCACGCAGCCTCTGGGTGCCGGCCGTGAACAACGACGGCCGCTTCGGCCGCTGGGCCTTCCTCGAGATCAGCGATCCGTGGGATGCCAAGAACACGATCCGGGCGCATCTCGCGGCGGTCGGAGCGTGACCCGGCACGACGACATGCTGTACGTGGCGCTCATGCGCGACGACGTCCGCGGGGTCCTCGAGATGGTCGGAGGGTGCTCGCGCGAGGAGTTCCTCGTCGACGAGCTGCACATCGGCGCGGCTGCCTTCCATTTCACGCGCTTGGCGGAATGGCCGCCTAAGGCGTCCGCGGCCTATCGCGCGGCTCATCCGGAGATACCGTGGGAGGACTTGGCTGCCATCCGCGACAGAGTGGAGCCTGAGTTGTTCCATGAGGACGCGGCCGTAATATGGGAGATCGCGATGGAGGAGTTCCCGGCACTTCTCGGCGCTCTTGAGACCTTGCTGCCACAGGACGAGAACTGGCGATACCGCAAGGACGATCGCAGAGACGAAGAGCTTGTCTGGCCCACCGCAGAGCCTGACGTGACGCCCCGCATACCCATCCCGATGGCCGCTCTCGACGAGATTTGCCGCCGCTACGATGTGCGCCGCCTTCGCGTCTGCGGCTCCGTGCTGCGCGACGACTTCGATCGCGACAGCGACATCGACATCATGCCGGAGTTCGGTCCCAACGCGCCGAAGGGGTGGGACGTGTTCCAGCTTGATCAGGAGCTCTCGGAGCTGTTCGGCCGCGAGGCCGACGTGATGCACGGCAAGCCGGTCCGCTACATCCGCGAGCAGATGATGGCGGAGGCGAAGACGATCTACGTAGCCCCAGACGTGGCCATAGCAGACAATGATGTCGGCGCTGGAGAGCAATCCGAGGGAGGCGTGAGATGAGCCGAGCGCGCATCGAGTTCTCGCAAGAGGAGCTGGAGGTCATCTGCCGCCGGCGCGCGGTGAAGCGTCTGGCGCTCTTCGGCTCCGTACTGCGCGACGACTTCGGACCCGACAGTGACGTCGATGTGCTCATCGAGTTCCGCGACGACTTCGAGGGTCACAGGATCTATAAGATCTACGACGAGCTCGAGGCGCTCTTCGGCGGTCGCCGGGTCGATCTTGTCGATCCTAAGCGGCTGAACCCGAGGCTGAGGCAGTACGTCATGGAGAACGTGGAGGAGCTTTATGCTGCTTGACGATCTCATCCTCGTCGGGGACATGTTGGAGGAGGTCCGTGACGCAATGGAGTTCGTGCGGGGATTCGACCTCGAGAGCTTCTTGATGGACAAGCGCACCTGCAAGGCCGTCGCCTATTCACTGCAGACGCTTGGGGAGGCTGCGAGTCACCTCTCGCCCGAGCTCATCGGTGAGCACCCACTGGTGCCCTGGAACGAGATGATCGGCATGCGTCACCGGCTCGTCCATGGGTACCGGGCCGTGAGCTTCGAGATCGTCTGGGCGGTCACCAAGGAGGAGCTGCCGGCCTTGGAGATCCTCCTCTCCAATCTGGTGGAGGAGTAGGGAATGGCCCGAGCCAAGAAGCCCACCGGCCCCAAGCCCGTCGAGACCTACCGGCACGACGACAAGCGCGCCAACATCCCCACCAACGAGCTGCGCGGCTTCGTGGAGGGTGACGAATCGGCGCCCGGCCAGATGCTCTACCCCCGCGACCCGTCGCTCGACCCGCAGCTCGTGTGGAAGGGCAAGGACGAGCAGGACCGGCAGCCCCTCGAGGTGCCGGTCGTCCCCATCTACATCCAGGAGAAGATCCTGCCGCAGG